>CALGTK010000062.1 GCA_937904325.1 uncultured Planctomyces sp. | reverse complement strand
GAGGGCGACGCGCCGTTTTTCGATCCGCCAGTCGCGGCGATTTTGTCTTTGTCGAAATGTTCCGCCTCAGCGTAAGCGGTCGTGATCGCCCGCATCAAGGTCGCGGGCCATGCCCAGTATTGAATTTTGTATCGCGGGTTGAGCGTTTCGGCGAATCGCTTGTCGGCAGCCTGCGCCATTTCTCGTTGCCCGTACGTTCCCGGTTCCTGAACGACCGTGAAAACAAGCCCGACGCCTCCTTGCAGTAATTCCCGTTCCAGGGGATTCGGTTTTGTGTCCTGTTGCAGTCGCGTCGGTGTACTTGCGCCGGTAATATGAAAGCCGTTTGCCTTTCGGTCTGCGGGCACCACCATACGAACAGGCACGCGGTATTCCTGACCGGGCCACATGTCTCCGACGTTAATGGTGACGAGCTTCTGTCGTGTGGCGACCAGGCCCTCGACGACGTGCCACTCCTGATGAACCTTGACTTCGAGGGTCTTTGGATTTCGAATGGCGTCCATATCGAAAAGCTCGCCAGCGACTGACACGCCACAGTTCGCAAAAAACATCACGATCAAACAGAGGGTTGTTCTTGATTGAATCTTATTGAGCAGGCAACTGTTTCCTGTTGGACGATAGTTGTTCATCGATAAGGCTCTTTCCTGTTTTACGTATCGTTTTTTCTGCTGTGCGTCCGTGTGATTGACAGTCTTTCAGCTTTCAAAGACATCGTACTCGTCAATCATGCGCGGATCACCCGACTGCACCCGTTCGCTCATCAAGTGCCACTCCAGCTTCTCGTGAACATCAGATAACTCCAGTCGTCAGCCAGAATGAACAGGATGTTGGGTTGCTCAGTTGCTGTCCGCTCCGCGGCATAAGTGGGAGCATTCGGCCCGGCACATATCGAAATTGCTACCAAAATAGCGATTACACATTGCCTTCTCAGCATTACATCACTTTAGCCGATCATATTCCCCAGCAAAGACATTCTCATCTAATCTCCCCGTAGGATCAAAAACCTCCGCCTTACTCGCAGCCAGTCCGCGTTTGGAATTCGACGTCAGTCAGAACTGTGCCAGCAGGCTGCGGCCGGCGATGATCTCAACACACGCATCGTGACCGGTCTAACGTCCAAACGTGAGTCGCGATACCGCTCAAGGAAGCTCTACCCAGATTGTTTCTCGAGCGGTTCGACGAGAAGAGTGGTCTTTGATTGGCGAGACGGTGGGCAAGATTGTAGAAAAGTTGCTTGCTCAGTGATTACGGTCGATATACGAGGTGTACCACGTCGGTCCACAGCAACGGCCGTAACCTTGTTGACTGGCATTCGGACTCGGCTTGTGGCAACTCGGTCACTGCAGAGGGGAACAGCACGGGCTGTCATTCAAGGTGCGTCGACGGAAATGTTTCCGGAAAATCTCATAAGTTTGCCGACCATGCGGAAGTATTGGCAGGTACTGCTGCGACCGCAGTCGGTGATAAGCCGCTGAGATAGAATACTCTGATATGCCGTAAGTTCCGTGTTTTACTGCATGCTGAGTCAGGTCGGGATTTTCGACCACACGGCCATAATCAGGAGCTGTGTCGACTGCACCTGCACCCGGCCCGTGTGGCAGGAAAGTATGTCACTGCCTGGCAGCATGAAGGACCAGTCGTCGTTGCATTCCATGACTGGATCCGACCGTCATGCTGGATTAAATCGAACCGCGGGCACACATTAAACGTCCCCATCTGCGCCGGTAAGATACCAGCGTTGCGGGTCGAAGAATTGTGGATCGGCGTCGTTGAGCGTCGCTGAGTCTCCATAAATGAATACCTGGCTCTTTTCCGGTCGACGGTTGAAACCAAATTTCTGCAACCGCTCCACGAGCAGATTTGCGCCGAAGCAGCATGCAGTGATCGCAGTGGCGCGATACTCCCGCGATCGCATTCTGCGTAGAAATTCACTTAACAGTCGGTCCAGAGCTGGCGTGCCATCAAACATAACATCGGCGACTTCAATGTTGGCATTACGAAGAACCTCGAACACGATATAGCCGATGAGTTCGCCCTCAGTGTCGGCCATCCAGAAGGTCTTAAAAGTTGATTCTTCACCTCCATGAAATCGCCACGTCAGGTAATCCGAGGTTCTTTGCGTCGCAATCGGAAAGCGGGAACCGACTCGTTCCCAGAGCCGATCGAATCGAGAGTCGAACGTATGTCCAACTCCCACGGTCACCTCGGCAGAACGTGATGGGAACGTTTCACGGGACTTCAACCGCAAACCCACGTCGACCATTGGGGCGGCCACTTTCGCCAGCCATGTCGGCCGGAGTCGTTTTCTGAGCTGTGTCTCTGATTTAATGATTTTTACCCAGCGTTCCACGGTCCCGACGGATTTGCATCCAGCACGCCGCAACAGAGGAATCGCCTCTTCCGTTATGCCAAAGAGGAGCGTCCGGTCGCTATCAGCGAGCGATCCGAGCAAGGTGCGTTGTAGACGCAGTGCCGGACCGGCACTGCGATAATCCTTGTCCACGGCAAGATTGCCAATCTGACCAACCGAGTGAATCTGGTCGCCGAGACTCAATTGCTGCGCGTGCAGACCAAATGCTCCATGGATCGCATGTCCTTCTGGCCGGTACACCCAGATCATGGCCTCGGCATAGGGGTTGGTAAGATAGTTCTCGAAGCGTCTGGGAGATTCACCGAAAGATCGGCGCCAGACTCCTTCGATTTCATCGCGGTCAAGCACCATGTCGGCAAGTGTCACGCTGGCTGCGTCCGCCGGGACCGACGACCTGCTTATTACAGATTGGTTCATTGCAGCTGCCACCCTCTGGTTGAGATTCGCCTCTGGCTTCCAACTGATCAAAGTCGTGTCGTCCGCCGGGGGCGGTTTGTTTGACCTGCTGCGTCGAATTGTTGACCTGGCAGTCGAACCAGAAATTACACATTCTTCACGCAGATATCGGCTGTAAATGCTTCGACACAGGAACTGGGAGTCAATTGTTTCCTGTCATCTATTCCAGCACCGGCTCAATCAGTTCCGGCGCGCGATGCAGATAACCGGTAGCCTTGCGCTTCGAAACGATGTCGTTGTAAACAAACTTCACCTGGTCCACGCTCAAGCCAGTTCCCGTCGCAACATCTTCGGCGTCGAAGCCATGATTGAGGCCGAACAGGCAGCAATCGAGCTTGTCATACGGGACGCTGAAGAAAAACTCTTCCTGGCTCTGCGGTAGTGAGTACGTGTCCGTCGTTGGTGGTCGCATCCGAATCACTTCCGGAACGTCGAGATACTCGGCCAACTGATAGACCTGCGTCTTGTAGAGGTGCGCGATTGGTTTGATGTCGGATGCCCCGTCACCCTGCTTGACGAAGAATCCCTGGTCGTATTCGAGCCGATTCGGAGTTCCGATGACCGCGTAGCGAAGTCGGTCTGCGTGGTAGTACTCCATCATCTTGCGACAGCGTTGTTTGAAGTTTGTGGCGGCGACCACCGTCTGGTACGCGTCGAGCGTCAGTCGAGCCTGCTGGCGTTCACCATCGGGCGACTGTACCACGACGCTCGACAGGCTGAAGCGTGCACCTTGCATCAGTGGTGGCAGGACGAGTTTGCTTTTCCAGTCCGGTTGAAATTCTGGAATGACGCTCTGAATTGCAGCGTCGCGGCGTTGATAGCATCCGGCTCCGTCCAGCATGGGAGTGATGTTTTCAATCGTTGATTCAACGCCCAGCGATTCCGCCAGTAATTCACCCAGCACGAGACTATCGGCTTCGGAATCTCGCTCTGGCATCATGATCCCGAAGAGTCGATCCGGACCGAATGCTTTCACGGCCAGCGCTGCACACACGGTCGAATCAATTCCGCCTGACAGGCCGAGTACGAGTCCTTTGCGTTTAAAGTCCACAGCGACGGTCTCGCGCATCCAGTCGCAAATGCGGGCGACCTCAGCTTCAGCATCGAGTTTCAGGAGGTCTTGAGAAAACGCTTTTGTTGTGATGACCATGAATTGTGTCCGTAGCCCCGCTTCGCCAGAACGCGGGTTTTGGAACTCGTGAGTGGCTGCGTTCTGGCGAAACGCGGCTGTGTGGCACTTACGCCTGGACTAAAAGTTTCTTATCGATTTTGCCGTTCGGTGTTTTTGGCAATGCGTCGCAGAATTTGACCTGTTGTGGAACCATGAAGTCTTCCAGGAATGATCGGCAATGAGATTGCACGTCGCGTACGGTCAGATCGATTCCAGGTTGCAGTCGTACAACTGCTCGCACGGCCTGTCCCAGGACAGCGTCGGCGACACCGACGATAGCGGCTTCGGCGATGTGCGGATGTTGATGCAGGACGTCTTCAACTTCGCGAGGGCTGACCTTCTCTCCGCGGCTCTTGATGATGTCGTCTTTACGGCCGACCCAGTACAGAAAACCTTCTTCGTCGGATCGGAACAGATCTCCCGTGTAGAGCCACATCTCGTTTGGGATTTTCCCAGGCTTCAGTCGCTGCGCGGTCAGCTCCGGAGCTGACCAGTATCCCTTCATCACGTTCGAACCACGCACCACCAGTTCGCCGACTTCGTCCGGTCCAACTTCATTGCCGTCGTCATCGAGAATCATGGTTTCGCAGTTCGGCATCGGTTTGCCGACAGAGTCCGTCCGCCGGTCGATCTCTTCTGGAGACAGGTAGCTGACTCGCTTGCACTCGGTCAGACCGAACATCGAGAAAATTGTCACGTCTGGTAGGATTTTTCGCAGCTTCAGAATGTACTCAACCGGGAACGCAGCCCCGGTGTTGCTGAAGTAACGCAGTTTCGACAGGTCGTACTTCGTTAAATCCATTTGCAGCAGGATGGCCACCACTGTCGGGACGATTGGGAATCCGGTGACTCCCAGCTTTACAATCCTGTCTAAGATTGCATGTGGGTAAGTGAATGACTTTTCCAGGACCAGCGTGCCGCCGAAGTTGCAGCACATGAGCCACTGGTACAACCCGTAATCAAAGCTCAGAGGAAGCACATTGAGCACAATGTCGTCGGGCGTGTTCTGCAAGTACGTTGTGATGGAGTTGTTCGCAGCAACCATATTGGCATGCGTCAGCATCACTCCCTTTGGATGGCCAGTTGAGCCTGAGGTGTAAACCAGCGAAGCCAGGTCGACGTCGATGCAACACTTCGTCGGTGGTAGCGTTTTCTCTTTGTGCTCGGCGACGAGATCATTCCAGTTTGTCAGCGGATGCGTGCAGTCGACGACATCCTCAGCATTTCCGACGACAACCACGTTTTTCAAATGCGGTGTCTCTGCCCAGATTGTCTCGCAACCTCGCAACCGCTTACTCTGCGCAATAACACAGGACGCAAGAGAATTATTGAGTAGATAGGTTAACTTGTCTGGCTTCGTGGTCGGGTTCGCCATCACGAATACGGCCCCGGCCTTAAGTACGGCCCACACGCCGACGGCTGCCTCGATGCAGTTATCGAGGAACAGGACAACACGGTCACCTCGCTGTACACCACGTGCGATCAAGCCGTGGGCGAGTTGATTTGCTTCGGTTTCGATCTCGCGATACGTGACCTGGCGTTTTTCACAGATCAATGCGATCTTGTCTGGAGTTCGCGCTGCTGTCTGTTCGAGAAACTCTTCAAGTTGCATAGGTCGTGTTCCGTTGATGGATCCGAGTGACTCGGCGATCGAGCCGACGTGAGACGGTACGGCTGCGAGTGCAATGTCTCAGGAATGCGCTGACAAACGCACCTGCTTGAGAACGTTCGATTAACTTTGTCACGCTGGGCTATTTCGCTTCTTCAAGCTTGCTCTCAATGAATGAGATCAGGCAGTTGATCGAATCTAGGTTGTCAGGCACGAGGTCTTCGTCTTCGACTGTGACGTCGAATTTTCCCTCAATGAACATTACCAGTTCGAGCACTCCTGTTGAGTCGATGAGCCCTTCTTCAAGCAACGAGTCATCGCCCGAAAGCGACACGTTTTTGCGGCCAAAAAGAAAGTTATCGGTGACGAACTCACGAATATCGGTTTCAATCGCAGGCATTTTTATCTTTCGAAAGCGTCTGGCGGATCGAGTCATCGCGACCCACCAACAGAGAATGAACATACTGGGCCGCGAAGACTTGACCCACTTCGTAAATCACACCGGAATCGCTCCCGGCACATCGACTGGACGTCCTTTTATGAATTGCTCAACCACAAGCTGAGCTGACAGAACGCCGACCAGTGCCATGTTGTCTTTCGTTCCGATGGCGGCCCCGCTGCGAGTTTTATCGATCAGCTTGCCGACGACGTCAGGATCGAACAGTCCTGCGTCTGCAATCGCCGCAGGCGAAAGCAACGCGTCGACATATTCGAAGCGTGCCATGCCGGAGTCGGTATCGAAAAAACTATTCGCGTCTGGCGCACGGTATGGTTGCTTGGCTCGCTGTCGAATCGAATCCGGCACGAGATGTTTCGTGGCATTCTTAAGAATGTGCTTCTCATCGAGGCCTGCCATTTTCAGTCGTGGTGGCAGTTTCGCGCCAAACTCGACCAGGCGGTGGTCGAGGAACGGGAAACGCCCTTCGATGCTGTTGGCCATCGTCATCCGGTCGCCCTGTGACGACAGAATGTAGCCCGGCATCAAACCACGGGTTTCCAGGTACTGCGATTTTTCAAATGCGTCCCACCCATGGAAGGCGTCTGGCAATCGATCCTCGGCGTCACTCAATGGATCGTGGTCAAACGTCGCCGCCAGAACGTCCGGCGTAAAGAATGCTTTCAGTTTGCTGGTCAGCTGAAATCGTGGCAGATGCGAGAAGAACGGATGGCCGACCGTCTCCGGCTTCACCCCGAAGAATGCCCGCAGATATGCCGGCGGCTGCGACTGAATGTTTTTCATGTACGGATACAGCCGCTTGAGCAGTAGCGGGCGAATTTTTGAGTCAGGCTGCCGTGACCAGAACCGCCGCAGCTTCGCCTCTTTAAATATGTCGTAGCCACCGAATGCTTCGTCTGCCCCTTCGCCGGTCAACACAACCTTGATGCCCGCCTCATGTACGAGCTTCGAAAGCAGGAACAATGGAGCCGGCGCCGTTCGCAGAACCGGGGTCTCAGTGTGTCGGATGACTTGCGGAAAGATACGGCCGATGGCGTCGTGTGAGCAGCGGACAGTGTGATGCTCCGTCTTGAGCCGCCTGACAACTTCGTGTTGAAAGATGCTTTCGTCAAATTCGGGATTCTCGAACTCGACCGAAAACGTACTTAGCTGTTCGCGGTTGAGGTCTTTCGCCAGTGCCGCCGTTATTGACGAGTCGAGACCGCCTGAGAGGTACGCCCCGACCGGTACATCGCTGCGAAGTCGCAGCCTCGTCGCATCTGTCAGAAGGTCGAGCAGCTGTTCTTCAAGTTCACGAGCCGGGACGTGTTCCAAAGTCTCAGAGAAATCAACATCCCAATACTGTGAGACTGTCAGCTTACCGTCTTCAACGGTCAGCGAGTGGCCCGGCGGCAGCAGGTTGATCCCCGCAAAGATTGTACGCGGCGGCTGAGCCGACCAGAACGTAAAAAGTTGATCGAGCCCAACTGGATCAATCGCCTTGCTTACCCCCGGATGGGTGAAAATGGCCTTCACTTCGGAAGCAAACAGAAATGTCTGGCCACTGATCGTGTAAAACAGTGGTCGCATTCCAAGCCGATCGCGAGACAGAAAAAGTTTCCGGCGTCGAGCGTCCCAGATGGCAAAGGCCCACTGGCCGTTGAAGTGCTTGACGCAGTCCTCTCCCCATTCAGCATACGCCTGCAGTACGACTTCGGTGTCCGAAGTGGTCGCGAATCGTCGTCCACAGCCGATCAACTCCTCACGCAGTTCGATATAGTTGAAAATCTCGCCGTTGAACGTGATGAGGTTTTCGGCGTCCTTGCTTTTGAACTCCATCGGCTGCACGCCTCCGGAGATATCGATGATGCTTAACCGTGTGTGTCCCAGACCAACCGAACCGCTTAGCTTAACCCCATTCGCGTCCGGCCCACGGTGGTCCAGCGTTGCGACCATTGACCCAAGCGTGTCACGCCGCACCGGCTGTCCGTCAAATCGCTGAATACCTGCAATTCCGCACATGCTGATGTCTCGTTCTGGTCTGAACAATCACAAGGGAACTCGCCAATTATCTATTGGCGTGGTGTCTGGAGCAGACGTTTCAATATTGTTCCACAAGCTTGGACCATACCTGGGGCGCGTCAATTTGATCGCTGTGGACTATGGCGAAGTCGGCTTGCCTCGCTGCGGATCAGTCGGGTGTGTAGCAATTCGGCAACACATCTGGCTTCGCGAACAAATAACATTCGAGCGATAAGTCAGGTGACTCCGGAATGTTGACTTTGGGTAACGAGGCCTCTGCGACGAGTTCAGACGCTGTGACTTCGAGGGGAAAAAGTTCGCTGGAAGCTGCCCGTCTATGAGGCGATTCACTCTGAAGTGGTATCAAGCTGTCTTGAATTGACGCGTAGACGTTTCCTGGCAACCTGCTCTGACACACTCGATGACATGGACTCAAGCATTACGCCCGAAAATTGATGCAGCCTGACGTGCAGGTTTCACGAAGAGGTACCGGACATCTGAATCGAGGTTTAACCAGACGTCCCGCAGAAACTCAAGTTCACGGCCTTGTTCGGAAGCAGCAGGATTTCCAGTGTTTCACGGCATTGTGATTTTGGCAGAGTTGTTTGACCCTGCGAGTTCACGCTTATGGGCCGCGGCGTCGAACAGTCAATCGCTAGCCGTATTTGGAGCCCAGTGACTGCGCCGAACCGATCGTTGCTTTCGGACGACCATTGTTTAATTGTCATTCGCTCGCTTCGTACACACCAGTTTGTCAGTCGTCGCTGTCGGGTCGGTGGCTTATATCTATTCTCGTAACCGTCGATCTAAAGTTGAAAATGCTCGCCTTCAGCAGCGGAATGGTGGCCCGCGTTCTGAATACGTTTCGTGGCGGGGCTGCGCGGGTCGAGTACAGGATTGGTGTGATTGAAGTGAATGAATCGGATTTTGTTTCGTTCAACTGCGGGGAGGTCAGAGAATCGTCTTATGCTCTCGGCTATGAAGGGATGCGGGATCTTCGACATATCGCGGCCTGGCAACTCGCCGTCGGCGAAGAATGTGCCGTCGAGCCAGGCGACGTCGACATCCCGGATGACGTCCTCAATTTTTGTATCCCACCGATCCCACTTATCGATGTCGGGAAGAAACAGCGCAGACCGCGTCGGACCCTGGATGCGGAAGCCCACTGTCTCTGAGTACTCATCACGGTGCGGGACCAGCAGCGGCGTAATGCTGAGGCGTTCGTTGAGCTTGACCGCCCGAACATCCTCCAACTCGCGAATCGCGATGTTCTTCGCTGTAACGAGCTGACTCCACGGACCATTGGTCTCTAGAAAACGTTTCATGCGAGGCATCGAGTAGACCGGCACGCGATCGGCCCCCATGACTTCGCGGCCAAGATGGATTAATCCCGCATAGTGGCCGATGTGCGCATGTGTTAGAAAGATTCCATCAAGGCCAATACGATCGGTAGAGGGCGAGATTTGATCAAGCCGGTGAAGTTGCTCGCGAAAGTGCGGTGTGCATTCCACTAACCAGCGTTGATGACTCGCTGGGTCGACGATGGCCAGGCACACCACGTGTCGGTGCTTCTGAGGAACATTCAAGTGCAGTCGGCAGCATTCCTTCCGACAACCGGCCTGCGGATAACCGCCGTCCTGGGTGATTCCCAGAACAACAACGTAAGGAGCGTTCTGAGCCGAAGCGATTGTTTTGAGGGGCTGGCATATCGCATGGTCATTCAACGCCAGTACCAGCACGCCTGTTGCGAAACTGATAAGTACTCTTCGGCTGATGGCATTTATCACTCGCATCTGATTCATCTCTGACCCTTCGGACTCAGCTTTATCGCGATCGCACCATCTGCTCAAACGGTCGAACAGCAGGATCGCCGAAGACCACGTACAGCAGAAGGTTCTGCCGCGGCTGTCGCCCGTTGGCAGACGGCTCTGTCACCACGAAACCACCAGACTCTGTCCCCTGCATTTCAATGATACCATTCACCAGTTCCTGGTACGCCTCGCCAACGGTTCTTCCCTTCATCCAGGTTTCCAGTACCGGATACAGATGTGGAAACCCCTGACTCAGACGCATGTGGCCGAACGCCACACAGGCCCCATTGTCGATCGCTCGCACGGTGAATGCGTCACGGACTTCAACGTTGTATCCACCTGGTGCCCGACGCATGGCTGGAAAGTCCGATTTCTTCGGCGATGCGGAAAAACAAGATCCACACAGCACGACGCTCGCGGACAGTACACCGGAAATCGCTTCATTATCGACACCACAGGACATGCCAGGAATGCCGTGGCCATGCATGACGAGCAGCGACGCCCGATCAAACTCCTGCGCCGCTTCATCAGGAAACTGCTTGAGGTAATCACTTCGACTCTTTGCCTGATAGCTCCAGAACTGATCGCCTGGAAGCCTGGGGGCATCAGCCGCCTCCGCACTGTAGATTCCCATGGTCGGTGTTCTGGCTCCGTGTTCGGAGAACAGCTTTCTGAGAATGCCAGACTTCTGCAGCGAGCGCAGTTCCCGCTTCGACGGAACCTGACTGATTGCGAACGGCCGAATGTCCTGTGCACTCTGCGGTGTGTAATTGATGGACCTGTCGACCAGCCCTGAGAACTTCTCCTCGTCTGAGGCCAGCAGTACCCCCGGAAAAGCATCGAGTTGCGGGTCGCTGTCGATCGTCGAAATCAGCTCCCACATTCCCAGCAGAGTGTTCTCACGATATGTCTCCATGCGCGGCGCAATTGCCAGATAGCGAACGTTCGCTTTCCGAAGTTGCTCGCGCATGATGTTCATGTCGTCCGGATTTCTGGACAGTACGGCCAGATCATCGACACGCAGAATCAGTCCGTCACGGTGCTTTGCCAATCGCTGCAGCGACTTAAGATAGTCCTGTCCCTTGTGGTCAGTCAGGATGACGTATTTCTCGCCATCGACGGCGTGCGGTTTCGTCTTGATCACGTACGCCGAATTCTGGATCGCTTGACGCGGCGGACGAGTCCCGCGGCTAACTCTCAGGAGATCATCGACATCTGGAATCGTAAGCTTTGCGGCCACATTCACATCGGGCGATTGCTGTCGAGAGCGCGCTGCGACAATACCTTCAATCGGAATCCCTCGCGAACGGCGATACTTGCCAATTTCAGCCTCAGTTACCGTGCCGTCAAGGTTGTCATCCCAACGCATGAAAGTCCGGGCAAATGGAGTCTCGCTGACCTCTTTAGCTGTCAGCTTTCCATCGCCGTCCTTGTCCAATTGCTTTACTCGTTGAGCAACCGACGGAATCGCTGTTCTTGCGTCAGTTGTTCGCTTGCTCGGTTCGGCTTGCTTCTCGCCCTGACCGAGGCTGAAAGTCGAACCCGCGAGCATCAGCACGCAAGCTATGGCAGTGTTTTTCAAAAACACGTTGAACTCCTTCGTCGAATACCAGTCAGGGACGCGTGCGATGCCGAGCACGCAAAGGAAGCCATTTGCGGTATTCCTGATCTGAACAGAAAGCTGCAGATCCGGTTCGGAACAGTCGCCAGGCAGGTTACTGCCGCCTTAGTTGCCCAAAAGCTCCGTCTGACAGCGAAGGTTTGGCGGCGACACCTCTTCGGGCATCCTTGATGCTCGACTCAAGAAACTCAGGTATTTATACAGCACATTGGCACGAACAGTTAGAGTACCGTTTAAAATACGGTTTGCCTGCAGTAATGCGTAAAACAAGTTTACCATCGTCGATGGTGGTGTGATTGATGTAGATGACATATAGAGATCGTCAGGCATTTTCGTCCAGTTTGATGCCGTCGGCTTCCGGATCAGTGAGTGTGCTTACGTCAGCAGGCATTTCCTCACACTAACTGTCCACTATTTAAAAGTGGCATCATTACTGAGGTAGACCAACTGCCACGGCGCCGTCTGAAAATCAACATTATGAACAACGCAAACACCAGGTGCCCCGGCACAGATCGGACATGGCCGCTTCCCCTTCGATCCTACGCCATGCGCATGCGCTGGCATGATTTGTTGTTTGCCCATTGGAGTTTCCCGAAAGAAGACATCGCTGCATTGTTGCCTCAGGGGCTGGAAGTCGATGCTTTCGATGGCAAGGCGTGGGTTGCGGTGGTGCCGTTCCGGATGACGGATGTGGCTCCGCGATTTGTACCGGCCGTTCCCTGGTTGTCCGCTTTTCCCGAATTGAACATTCGGACATACGTTTCGATCGACGGAAAACCGGGCGTGTGGTTCTTCAGTCTTGATGCCACAAATCCGATCGCTGTTCGCGTGGCCCGGTTGGCATTCCACTTGCCGTACATGGATGCAGAGATGTCGATAGAGCAGGATGCCGATTGGTACAACTATCGCAGTCACAGGACTCATCGGGGCGAGCCCTCAGCTAGCCTTGTCGCTCGCTATCGACCCGTTGGTGAAGTGTTTTATGCGCAGCCCGGTTCTTTAGAATACTGGTTGACGGCACGCTACTGCCTGTACGCTCAGGATCGATCCGGCAGGCTACTTCGTGGTGAAATTGACCATTCACCCTGGCCATTACAGGCGGCAGAGTTTGAGCCGGATTCAAATACTATGCTTGCTTCCATTGGGCTTGAAAGCCACGATGAGCCACATCTGCTTTTTGCTAAAGACATTAAGGTTAAGGGGTGGCTGAACGAGCGTTGCTGAATGATCGTCTATGGAGAAGAAAATTAGATGTCAGCCCTTTTTCCAGCAGTCCTCGGTGATGACTTCGAACAGCTTCACCCGGCTGTCGCTAAGTTTCACGGGACGGGACCTGGAGCACGTGCCGAAGGCCTGTTTCGCATCACACGCGGAAATGGCCCGTTCTCTTATGCAATGGGATGGATCATGAGGCTTCCCCAGCCGGCGGTCGCTGTCCCCGTGACGTTGCAGATCACTGCCTGCCCACGTGGCGAACACTGGAATCGTAACTTCGGGACCCAGTCATTCCAGAGTCAAATGTGGGAAGAAGGCGGTACGTTGATTGAAGCTGTTGGCTGTGTGCATTTTGCTTTTCAGTTGCGCGAGGAAGCCGGTGCTTTACTTTTCAGGACGATCGGTTGCAAGGTGATGGGACTATCAATGCCGTACTGTATATGGCCTCGGATTCACGTGTGTGCCAGTCCGAGCAACACGGTGCCCGAGTCTTATGACGTTTTCAGTATCCTGGTAACACTCTCTTTGCCACTGCTTGGCCTGATCGTCAAATATGAAGGGGAGCTGAAGCGGACCTCTGAATGCTGCGGCTCTTGCTAGCTGTCATTACGGCGAATAAACCACACCACCCTGTCGCGTAGAACCTGCTGCCATTTCTGGACCAGGTCAATCCCCCAAGGCACTTCTTGCTTGGAATTGATCGCCTCATTCTTCATGCCGTAAGTGATGCAGCAATGGCACCATCCTCAGTTGCCCCGAAATTTTACTCCCGCGACTGGCGATCGGCCTGTCTATTCATGGCAACCGATCCGAAATGGAAAAACAAAATTGGTATCGGCGGGTGGGTATTACTGATCCCCATCATTGGCTGGCCAGCGATCCTCGGTTATCGGACGGAGGCCATTACTTATCTGGTCGGCGGTGAACTTCCGCTGCTGCCCGACTGGCGAAACAAATTGGGAGATTACATTTTCAAGGGACTGAAGGCGGTCCTTGTCATCAACACTTGGTACGCCCCGCTACTCATCTGGCTGGTGGTGCAGCTGAATCAGAGCCCCCATAGCGATCTCGTTCCATGGGTCACTTTGGCCGTTTTCATTGTAAGCGTGCCGATCCTGTCGACTATGACCGTGCCTGTGCTGGTGTGGTTCTCGCAATTCGGACTGCCTGAGCCGGCCATCACATTCCCGGAAGCTCTTACTGTCAGTCTTTTGTTTGGCCTGGTCACATTCATCATTCCGGCGGGTTTCATGAACGTGACGCGAACGGGCAGTTACCTGAAGGCATTTCAGATCTCATGGATATTTCGAACGATAAGACGCAACTTCCGTTCTTACGCAGAGGCATGGATTGGTTCCTCGATTGTGGCACTTATCGGACATTTCTGTTTCCCACTCAGCCCATGGGGGGTTGTGTGGGCGTATCTGGTCATTGTTTACTTATTCAACGACATTCCACTCAGGAAGTCACAACACAATGACGTGAACTACCTCGCGGAATCGTGGTTCCGCAAAATGGACTCCCTGTACTGGGATCGTATGGATTGTTATGCAACTCGCTGGACACAAAAGTTCACGCCAGCCTCTACAGCATTTCGAAGCGACACGTGTCCCGTGCTGGCATTGAAAATCGGACCTGTCTTTGTGCCTTTGCCCGTTTCGCGGTCCTTGTCCAATGACGGAAAGCAATGACTCGAACACTGCCTTTGACACCTCTCGGCCGAAAGTGGACCTTGAGTATCCACCTGATCTTCGTGGGGCTCTGGTTTGGAGCCGCCATTGCCATGGTGCTGTTGATCGCACTGCGGCCCCCGTCCTTTGAGTCTGCAGAATCATTGGTAGTCCACTGCAACTGCGTCAAAATTATTGATGACTATATGATCATTGCCTCGGCCGGAGGTTCGCTGGTCACCGGCCTGTTCCTAAGTTGGAAGACCAAGTGGGGATTCTTTCAGTGGTACTGGATCGTCTTCAAAATCGCTGCGACTGTGGGGATGGTATGTTTTGGAGCACTGTTTCTTGGCCCGTGGATAAACAAGACGGCTGAGGTTGCAGCAAAGCTGGGATTACAAGCCTTCGATTCTCCCGCGTATCAATCTGCGAACTCAAAAGCACTTATCTTCGGGGTCCTGCAAATCGGACTGCTGGCCACTGTGATCGTGATTTCAGTTTTCAAACCGTGGGGTAGACTCAGTAAACGACCATCAGTCTAAACTACACATGCATGCCGTCCGGACTTGTCACTGGAAGCGTGCTGTCGTTCACCGGTGCAGCTCCCGAAGATGCGTCGAACGTGAATGAGCTAGCACGTGACAGGCACGACGCCCTGAGACACGATCACGTCCCAGAACATCACGCTCATGCTCCACAGCAAGACGACGCTTCGCCGGGCTCAGAAGTTTCCCACAGCTGCTTCCCTGAAATCGCCTTTTCCAGCTCCGCCTCAGCCACCAGCTTCTTCAGCCGGGCATTCTACCTCTCAAGCTTTTTCAAACGCATCGCCTGATCGCTCCGAATACCTCCGCCACCGGTCATCAGTGTTGTCCGTCGCACCCAGCTGACGACAAGCCACTGAAATACTCTTCCCCTGAGGAAGTAGAACATCCGCTTCACTAATCTTCTGGATGATCTCTTCTGCCCGAAGTCGTCTGCGTGGCATCTCATGCCTTCCGCCCTTAGATCAGAATCAGGATCGACCTCTCAGAGACTGGTTCCGGTGAAGGGCGGGCAGGTCACTACCGTGACGAGATCGCATTGCAGCTGCTGTGATCTCTTCTGAAACAGCGAGACTCTACGAGTCATAAGTTTGGTATTCAGTCAGATATCCGATGAAGTCACGGCGGTGTTCTTCTTCATCAGAGAGCGATTGGATGCAGAGGTCCTGCGTGACGTAATCGATCCCATCACAGAGCTGGATCAGCTTATTGTATTGAGTGATTGCCGCGTTCTCAGCGTCGATCACTCCCTTGATAACGGAAACGACGTCTGTGGAGTCTTTTCGTGGCTGTAGAGACTTTTGGGCTGCCACAAAGTCGAGGCTTCCGGGAACGCGGCCGCCAAGCGTTTTGATGCGACGAGCGAGTGTCTGTGCGTGAGTCAATTCTTCCTGAACATCAGCCTGCAGAGCCTTCTTGATCTCTTCCGCACGGACGCCGTCCAGATTGATCGAATTGGCGATGTAATTGGTGACCGTTTCGATCTCCATCCAATACGCGGCCTTGAGTTCCTCAATGATCTGATCGCGTTTGTCGTGAGACATAATCTTCTCTTCTGGTTATTGGTTAGCGGCGGGTAAAGGCCAGGTGTCGTCACAGTGTTCTGTCAGCTTGCGTCGATTCCTCGCGAACAATCCTTTGCCGACATCCATCAACTGTCGGGTTAGTTGAAGTCTGTTGATTATTGCCAGACGACCAGTATGACCGATGCTTAGAGCCGTCTGGACACTTCGGTGCCGATTACCCGACCATCATCGGGTCGGTGACCGTGGATATCGCCCACCATGCCTGTGCAGGATTTGCCGGGAACCTGCAGGCTGAAGCTGGCGTCGGCGATGTTTGTGAGCTTGATTCAATGAAGCCTAGCCCGCATCTGCAGGGTGCGTGTCTCACGCACTCAGAGCGGCCTGCCGTCGACAGAGAGCATCTCAATCATGAAATTGTTCGAAATCGATATTCCTTTCCAGCATTCATGATCTGTCCGGAATGCGACTCAGGAAAGACCTTCGATAAACGGCTCCGGCACACTGGAGTCAATCTGGTCTGCGATGGCGTCCCACAGATGGAGTCGGGCGTTGAGTGACTGAACGGCAGTAATTTGTGCAGCTTCCCAACGGCTGGCATCGTGACCGCATAATTCCTGCACGAGTTGTTGTGCCATACCCCGGTGCTGGTCCCCGTCCAGCTCAATGTGTCTTTTGAGGTAATACTCGAAACGATCGAGACATACGGCGGATCCAGCATTAACGGCGGAGACAACTTCCTCAAACACATCAGGCAGTGGATCTTCGCGGCCAAAAGTAAAGGCTGCTGCGACGGCACAAACTTCACAATTTTCAATGATGCTGAAGGTCGTTTCGACGAACTCCTGAACCGATGCAGGCACTGACGCTGCGGCGAAAGCCGTTTCACGAGTTGCTCCAACTTGCAGACTGGTGATGACTGCCCCGATTTTGGACGTGTCTGCCCCACACTGATCCATCGCAGAGAGATACATTTCAAAGTGGCTGGCAAACCCACCTTGCCCGTCGTCGTCCGATTCTTCGCCGAGGGTGATTTCATTGATCAGCCGACAGCCAATGCGGTTTGAGGATGGGTACCATGGTATGTCGATGCTGGTCAGTTTCCGCTGCAGAGACTTCAACAGAGACATAAAGTCCCAGACAGCAAAGACGTGGTGCTGCATGAAGATCTGCATCGCTTCGACCGAGTGCAGCCGTTTGTACAAGCGGTGATTTATAAGTTGCTCTCGAATAGGAGCAAGTAAACGTCGGAGTTGATCAAGTTCAGTCATTTTGATTCCTCTAGTCGTGAAGCTCTACACGGATTGTAGAGTCTCCTGACACGAGAACCACTGCAGGGCGAAGTGTCAATCTGTCGGCAGCAGAACCCAGAGTTCGGGCCGTCCGATGTTGCAGTGGACGGCCCGAGACAGAAACCCACCACAGGGCCACGAAAGGAAAAGTGACAATCGAGCGACATTCCAGTAGCCATGAATTGACCTGATCCTGAGTGACAATTCGGCCATCCGTCGTCTGACGCAGGGCACCGGGTGAAAGATACTTTCCAGTTGTCTGGACCGCTCAGGATCGTCATCGTGGAGTGCCTCAATGGTCTTCGCAGCGGTCTCGATGACCTTGAATGGAATTCCATCTTCGAAAGCGAACCGATCCGCTTCGAAGACTCCCTCACGACTCCACTTTGGAAGTACCAGGAGCCAGAAGAACGAGAAAATCGTGAAGTAGAGCGATGTTGAAACAAGTTCACTAACCGTCGAGACGCCGGCCGCTGGGAAGAAGGTGCAAGTCGTAAATGTGAGTGTGTTCATGGCAATCGCCAGCAAAACGCCCCGCGTCCGGCTTCCGGATCGGATGGCACCCAGCCTCCTTGTAAGTTCTGCGCGAAGCTGATCTGGAGCTAGCTTGATGTGCCAGGATCGAGGCAGGACAACCTCTTCGAAGCCAGGTAACCCGACGATGCTTCCAGTGAAACCCGAGTCGGTGTGGGCAGATTCAGCATAGCCAGATCCCACACCCGACTCTCGGTTCAATTTAGCCGATTTCATCGGCAGATGAGCCACACTCGCGGCCACATGCTTCTGGAACGCCAGAAGTCCAACCTGAGTCATAACGACGAAAGAAACTGCGGCTACAAGTCCCAGAGTTTGACCAACTTGGAGAAGACACCAGAGCATGGAAGTGATTAATGTCATCTGGACAACCGTACCGCGGACCCAGCTAAGCATAAAATCGGTTAAACCCGTGTCGGCACGACGGAAACGTTTTGGAAGGAGGTAGCCGCCAATGAAGTCAAAAGGCAGTAATAATGCTGCCCAGACCGAGACAACGGTGAGCAGGAGTAAAAATTCCCATGAGCCATCAGCATTCGTCCTGGGCAATCTCAGGGTGTGAACCTGAGAGACTGAAAGTATGGCGGCGGTCAAAGTGACAAGACCGACAGCCGTCATACCAAGCATGAGACGTGATCGCCCATACGACATAGCAATACTTTTTCTTATTAGATGGTTGCCGTCTGCTGTACAAATTTCAAAACCAATTTTTTGTCGACTGCATCGACATGAAGTCGACTGATTTCGAATCACCGTCACCATCTCAATGCGTTCAAGTTAGGAAAAACGCTTTAACTCTGACTCGCGTCGGAGTTGCAGGAAGCAGCCTGCCGTTAACTGGAGTGGGCGTGGTCCTGAGTGCTGATTCGCAGAGTGCCGTTCATTTTCCAGTGTGCATGCTCGGCATCTGCGGAAGTGCTGCTTGGTATGTCAACACTGAAATTCTGAAACTCATAAGAGATCTCTGCCTGCCGGCCAGTTAGCCGATCGTAGAGTCCAATCGCCAGTTCCGGCCAGTTTGTCGTGCCTGTGTGTTCCGACATGTCTTTCTCCAGTAAATCATTAGATGGTTGGCAGAGGTTTATCTGCATGAATCGATCGAGAGCCAGCGACTGGTTCAGAAACCACAGGATAACTCTCGTCAGGTACTGGCAGGTTGTAGATCGTTTAAGAGAACTGACAAGGACCTGTATCTCAGTGTTGAATCGAATTTCCGCCCAGGACTGCGGCTGCAGCGAGTTTAAGAAGTCGAAGCTTGACGCGAGGGAGATCCTGACCATCCTGATAAATGATTTCTCCGACGGTTCTTTTTCCAATTCGCATGGTTACTTTAATGCCAGTCGCGTGTGCGATGGGCAGCAATGGTGCGAAAGCTGAAGCGGTCAGGGGCGATCGAACCTGCTTGCCAACTCTGAACATTTGCCGAAAATTCTGGAAAATAATTTCGAACGAAGAACCGGTTCCAACGCACC
The DNA here is from genome assembly GCA_937904325.1 of uncultured Planctomyces sp. Classification (GTDB taxonomy): domain Bacteria; phylum Planctomycetota; class Planctomycetia; order Planctomycetales; family Planctomycetaceae; genus JABMPE01. Next base: position 22,438 of record CALGTK010000062.1, on the reverse strand, counting down.
GAATTGCTCCATTACACGTCTCGATATCAAGCTCGCCGTCTACCTCGAAATATGGCATGGAAATTAAACTTTTCTTTTGAACTGGGACTCAACGAACAGCAGCGATTTTCAAAGCTGTTTGTAGTGAAAATGTGAGCGGCGGCAAATTTCGGAGTCTGTATTTCAGAACCAAGCAAATATCCCGTGTCAGTCGCCAACGAAGGTGCTCGGGGCTCGTATTTATTTCCCGTTTTAAGCGAGACCCGTCTACAAAATGCTGATAACAAGAGAGTTGATTCGAAATTTAAACAGGGAACATATTTGTGCCTCATTCACCTGAAATACTGATTACGGGCGGTAGCGGTTATGTTGGTGGCCGCCTCATATCGATACTGGAAAAATCGGGGATGCCGCTGCGTTGTATGGCGAGGCGGCCAGAATCGTTAAGGACGAAAGTCGCGAAATCCACGGAAGTCGTCTTTGGTGATGTGCTTCAACCGGGTTCCATGGATGAGGCACTCGATGGGGTCGAAACCGCCTATTATATGGTTCATTCGATGGGTACTGGTCGTGACTTCGAGTCGGACGATCGTCAAGGAGCCCGTAACTTTGCAATTGCTGCCAGTGCTGCCGGAGTAAAGAGAATCGTCTACCTTGGTGGGCTTGGTGACTCTGACGAGAAACTCTCGGCACATCTTCGAAGTCGGCAGGAAGTCGGTCAGGTGCTTGCTGAATCCGGTGCGCAGGTCGTTGAGTTTCGCGCCTCAATCGTCATTGGATCCGGGAGCCTGTCCTTTGAACTGATCCGGGCACTCGTGCAACGGCTTCCATTCATGATTTGTCCAAAGTGGGTCCAGACTCCGGCGCAACCAATTGCCATCGAAGACGTCCTTGGGTTTCTGACTGCTGCTCTGAATTATGAGCCTGCGGGGCATCATATATTTGAGATCGGTGGACCGCATCAGGTAACGTATCGCGAGCTGATGAGGGAGTATGCGAAGCAGTGCGGGTTGAAGCGGCTGATGATTTCCGTTCCGTTTCTGACTCCGAGATTGTCCAGCCTCTGGCTGGGACTGGTTACGCCCGTCTACGCCAGAATTGGACGAAAGCTGGTTGACAGCTTGAAGAATCCGACAATTGTACGTGACAACTCAGCTAACGCGATCTTCGATATGCAACCAAGGGACGTTGCTGCTGCCGTCCAGAGAGCTCTTGAAAATGAAGACAACGAGTTTGCGATGACTCGCTGGTCGGACGCACTGTCCTCGGGCGGTCACCAGAAACGATGGGGTGGCGAGAAGTTCGGAAATCGTCTGGTTGATTCTCGGTCGATAACAATCGACGTTCCGGCACCTGCTGCATTCAAACCCGTTCGTCGTATTGGCGGGAAAAATGGCTGGTATTATGGTAACTGGCTTTGGCAGATTCGCGGCTTCGTGGACCTGCTTGCAGGGGGAGTAGGGGTGCGTCGCGGCCGCCGTGATCCCGAAGAAATTCACGCGGGAGAGCCACTTGACTGCTGGCGAGTCGAGACGGTCGAAACAAATCGTCTTCTCAGACTCTCAGCGGAGATGAAGCTGCCAGGAAGAGCCTGGCTGGAGTTCGAAATCACTTCCGAGGGTCCTTCGAGATCAACGATCCGACAGACTGCGATCTTCGATCCGCTCGGCTTATTCGGGCTAAGCTACTGGTACGGGATTTATCCGCTGCACGAAGCTGTTTTCGGCGGCATGCTCCGTGGGATCGCTCGATCCGCTGAACGTGCTGCAAACGAAGACAGGACTGTCGAGGACAAGACCGACACAAATGCCGGCGTGAGCTGATTCTGCTAACCAGTGTCCGGCTGACTGCAGTTTTGTCTCCAACAATCCCGGCGAGAGGCCAGCGTTCTGTACCAGTATCATTGAACTGACAGTTGGGCCAGGCACCCAAGACGTCTACAACCGGTTGAGATGAATGTGTAATGTATTCCATCACGTCATTTAAGAAATTCTCGCTCGCAGGAATAGTATGCAGACAGCTCAGAAAATATCCCAGATGTCTTGCATGGAAGTCTGGGGTGGCAATATCGCAACAGACACTTCCATCGATCGTCCAGGGCTGTCGTGCCGCGTCTACAGCCAGTCATTTGGTGATGGCGATGCCGGCGGCGATGTCTACTATCTGTCGTCTTGCGCTTCAGGACGATTGACCCGGTTTCTTCTGGCTGATGTCTGTGGTCATGGCCAGTCAGCAGCAGCTGGCGCAACTGCTCTGCGTGATCTGATGCGGCAAAACATCAACCGAATTCGTCAGACGCAACTTGTGCAAGCCGTCAACCGCGAACTTGCGGTCGCAGATATATCCGGCCGTTTCGCGACTGCTCTGATCGGGACATGGTTTACGCCGACCTCTGAAATGGTTCTCAGTAACGCCGGACACCCGATTCCGATGCTGTATCGCGCGGCAACAGACAGATGGGATGTGTGCGAGGCGAGACCCAGGAAACGAGTCGCGATGCAGAATATGCCGTTGGGAATTGATGAGCAGACTGGCTATAGCGAGTATCGGATCAAGCTTAACCCAGGTGACCTTCTCCTGAGTTATACTGATGCGCTGTCTGAGTCAGTCGACGCCGATGGTAATCACATTTTAACGGCTGGATTAAGGGACGTCCTCGAGTCAATTCGCGGCATTAAGCCCGACGGCTTGATTGAGGAATTGTTGAAACGTTTGGAGTCAGCTTGTTCTGGAAATCTTGACCGGGACGATGTGACGGTCATGCTTTTTGAGGCAACAACCAGAACCGTGTCTCTCGCAGATTCACTTATGGCGCCGTGGCGATTTCTGAGGAACCTCTTCTCAGACCGGGTAACAATTCGCGGTCCACAACCGTCAGAAATACAGGCGTCCACGCCGTCAGAGACACTCTCGCCATGATCGATTCAGGGATGCGTCGTGTGAAATTCGGCGGTTGGAAGTTCGTTCAAGTGCTTCTTGCATTGGTGTTAACGGGCAGCATCGTCGCGGTCGCCGGAGTGGCATTTATGAGTCGTGCCAGTACTCGACGAACTGATCTGGGAAATCGCGATGGTACGCTTGCAGTGTGTCCGGATTCGCCAAACTGTGTGTCATCTTTCGCCACAGAGTCAATGCATTTTATCCCACCCATTACATTCGACGGTCAACCGAAAGCCGCGTTGCAGACAGTGGTTGATATTGTTTCGGGGATGGACGGCGTTCGAATTGTCGCGAAAGATGATGATTACGTTCACTGCGAGTTCTCAACGCCGATTTTTGGCTTTGTCGATGATCTGGAATTAGTGCTGGATTGTGACGCGTCAGTGATTCATGTTCGCTCGGCATCGAGAGTCGGCCACTCCGATTTTGGCGTGAATCGCAAACGAGTGTATGAGATTTTGAGAAAGTTTGACGGAGCTGATTCTGCATCAACTCACACGACGATGGCGTCGAAAGACCACACTGCCCGAGTTGTCACTTGTCAATTTCATTTTGGTGGGATTCAGGCCGGCTTCTGACAGGCTTTCAATGAGCCCCAAACAGTCAAGGATGACTATTGATGCGAATGTTTGCCCGTCGGCCAATGTTCAGAGTTTCTGTACTGGTTCTGATTGCTGGATTTGCTGACTTGAGCTGTGGCTTCTGTCAGTTGCGTTCGATCGATGTTGATGCTGCCGACGTATCTGAAAAACAATCGAGTCTGTCCAATCGGAGGCCAACGGCTCAATTTGAGATTTTCCGTTCACATGGTGACGGCTTTTCCTTTGCCACAGGTCGTACTTCCATTACGGCGATGCTGCCGATCAATCCGCCGAAGAGGATGCTGCTCGTAAAGCCGTCCTTTGCTGCTTACACGCTCGATTCCCCTTTGGATACTCCAGCCCGTCTGTATTCAGCAGGCATCAGTACGATGTGGATTGAACGAATCAACAGAGACATGGTTCTGACGGTCTCTGCAAACCCATCAGTCAGCGGCGACAAAAAGGAGTTCGGTCATCGTGTCCGCGTCTTCGCAATGGGGGCCGTCGGGTGGGACTGTATTCCAGATGAACTCAGATTGACGGCCGGGGCAGCCTGGCTTGGCCGGAGAGACATTGGAGTCGTACCTGCCGCCGGCGTGGAATGGAGACCAAACGACGACTGGAATGTTTCACTGATACTGCCGCGTCCGAAGGTCTCGCTACGTCTGACTCAAAGAGAACCACTGGAGTCATGGCTCTATGTTGCGGGGGCACTGAATGGGGGGACGTTCGATGTCCGACGAGCTGACGGAACCTCGGACGAACTGTCGCTTCGAGAATTCCAGACGACGATTGGTGTCGATCTTAAGAACGGTCGGTTTGGACGAGGTTTTTGTGAGTTCGGAGTAGGGTTTGGACGGGAACTGCAATTGGAACACAGTCAGGAGATCGTTGAATTTTCGCCTGGAGTCGTGCTGCGTTTCGGGTTCAGCCGATAAAACGATCAGCGGGACCGAGTTGGCAGCGTGTAACGACACACTGCCAGGAAACCGATGGTCGACGCTTTGCTTCCGTCTAAGATCACCGTGCATGAATGCTGTCAGTATTGGCAGGGCAATTGAGATCGCGCAGATTAGGAGCAATCGCAATGTTGAAGGTGTCATTGATCCTTGCCGTTATCGCGATCAGCGCCGGGTTATTTTGGCGGGCAAGCTTGCTTGGAGCGGGGGAGCCTGCAAAACACCCTAGTCTCGACAGCACTTCCGTAAAAGATGCCGTGCAGATCCTGAAGGCCATTGGTCGGGACTCAAGCATGGCCGTTGTCAGCACGAAAATATCACTGGCAGTCGCATTTCTTGGAGAGGAGCACTTCGCGACACAGATGCTTCTTACTGCTCAGAAAGATTCGAAAATTGACAACGAACAATTATGTAACTCTGTTGAGCGTGTCGTTGAATCGCTGACCTTTCGTCCATGGTTGGAAGCTGAATTTCCCGAAGGTTTTCCGCGATTCACGCCGGTACATCACATCGAGGTTAAAACCCTGCCTGATTATCGTATGGCTAGAGCATCGATGCAGGATCCCCAGCGCAAACGCGATAATGGAGCTTTCTGGAAATTATTCAGTCACATTAATCGCCACGACATTGCGATGACTGCGCCGGTGCAGTTGGACTACTCAAGTAATGATGACGCCACTGAAGTGGCCTCGATGGCCTTTCTTTACGGTTCGCGTAAACTTGGATCGACAGGTCAGGACCCGTCCGACAAAAGTGTTGAAGTAGTGGATCTTCCAAAGCAGGATGTCGTCTCGATTGGTATTCGGGGTCGTATGAGTTCGGAGTCGGTTTTACGCGGACATCGTGCTCTACTTGCCTGGCTCAGATTGCACGGAGACGAATATCGTAAGTGCGGGGTGCTTCGCAGGATGGGCTACAACAGTCCGTTCATTTCTGCAGATCGCGCGTTCTACGAGCTTCAGATCCCAATTGAGAGAATTGAGCGCCCGGCGATCGTGAAGAGTGGCAGTGACGTCGCCAGTTAAGGGACTCGAGTCTCCGGTTTGTAGATCGAGCCGCGATCATGCTGCAGCGGCCCTGGAGTATTTTAGCCGATGAATAACCAATACGACTATCGCTATCCGACAGTTAAGGACCTTCGCGAGCGTTCTCAAAGCCGGATCCCGCGATTTGCGTTTGAGTATCTGGATGGTGGCTGCAATGAAGACGTTAATCTCCGACGTAACACGACTGACCTGCGAGAGGTCGATCTCACACCGCAGTATCTGACCGAACATCACGGATCTGATATGCGCACTGAACTGTTCGGACGCACCTACGATGCACCTTTCGGCATCGCACCTGTTGGCCTGCAGGGGTTGATCTGGCCGCGTGCGCCGGAAATTCTTGCACGAGCCGCGAAGCAGCAAAACGTACCTTTCGTATTGAGCACAGTTTCGACAAGCAGCATTGAGACGATCGCTGAGATTACGGGAGGAGACTTCTGGTTTCAGCTCTACCATCCCACGGATAATTCGGTTCGTGATGACATCATCAAGCGTGCCGAAGTCGCAGGCTGTCCCGTGTTGGTGATTCTTTGCGATGTACCTGTCTTCGGTTTTCGCCCCCGCGACATCCGTAATGGCCTGGCAATGCCTCCAAAGATGTCGTTCCGCAACATTCTGCAGATTCTTGGTCGCCCGAACTGGGCAGTTAGAACCCTGCTGGCTGGACAGCCGAATTTTGAAACGTTGCGGCGTTACATGCCCGCCGGACTCAATCTGAAACAGCTTGGACAGTTCATGGATCAGACATTCTCGGGTCGGCTGAATGAAGAGAAAATTAAGCCGATTCGTGACATGTGGCCTGGCAAGCTGGTTCTGAAAGGCGTCGCAAGTGTTGAAGATGCGCAGCGTGCAATCAAACTGGGGCTCGACGGGATCATCGTCTCTAACCATGGCGGCCGGCAATTGGACGCTGGACCGTCGGCAATCAGTTCTCTCAGGGATATTGTGAATGAATGTCGCGAGCGGATTACAATTATGATGGATAGTGGAGTGAGATCCGGCCCCGATATCGCACGAGCTTTGGCTTGCGGGGCTGAATTTACCTTCCTTGGCCGTGCCTTCATGTACGGCACAGCCGCATTGGGAAGCCGTGGTGGTGAACACACCGTTTCAATTCTCAAAACTCAGTTGAATCAGGTCATGGAACAAATTTGCTGCAAATGTGTCCGAGACTTTCCAAATCATCTCCGTCAGCACCCTCGGAAGACTCCCGGGTATAACGATCCAGTCTGATCTCTCATGTTTATAAATATTTTGAATGACCTCGATTCTTCCACTCCCAAATGTTGGCCAGTTCCTGCGAATCCCAATCGCCGCGGCTTTCGACGGTTATTCAGCCAACTGTGAAGTGGACTGAAACCATCATCAACAGATTTTCAATGCTTGAAATTATGTAATTCCCATTGACGAATAATTGGACGAGCTCGTCTTTCGCAGTGAGAAACAGCAATACTGGAGTTGTCATATGTCGGCCTTCCTGGTTCTTGGTGCAACTGGGTCTGTTGGAGAAAATCTCGCCAGACGTCTTGTCAATGATGGCTGCAATGTTTTGCTGGCGGGCCGTGATGCGGACCGCCTGGGAAAAATTTCAAAAGAGCTTTGTTGCCCCTCAGCGTTGGTTAACGCTTCCGAGCCGACGAGTTTCGAGCGCTGTTTCAAGGCAACCGTGGAATCGTTCGGTGAGGTTACGGGAGTGGCCAATTGTGTTGGCTCACTGCTATTAAAGCCTGCCCACTCGACGACCGACGGTGAATTTCACGAAACGATCACTGCCAATCTGTTTTCCGCCTTTGCAACGGTGAGAGCTGCTGGTCGATTGATGAAAAGGAATGGCGGGTCGGTTGTTCTTGTGTCGAGTGCGGCAGCTCGGATTGGAATGCCGAATCACGAGGCAATCGCTGCAGCCAAAGCAGGAGTTGAGGGGTTGACGGTCTCGGCTGCGGCTTCGTATGCCGCTCGTGGATTACGCTTCAACGCTGTCGCCCCCGGACTCACTCGATCACGGATGACCCAGCATCTGTGGGAGAACAAAACTTCTGCTGAAGCGTCGACTCGAATGCACGCGTTGGGGCGACTCGGAGAGCCAGCAGATGTAGCTGCGATGATCTACTGGCTGCTTTCGACGGAAACAAGTTGGGTAACAGGACAGATCTTTGGCGTAGACGGTGGATTGTCCTCAGTTCTTGGCCGTCCAAAGGTGGCACGATGACTTCAATACGTCTGCTGCTCGGGCTGAATCTGTTTTCTACACTGGCAATGGTTGGTCTGATTTGGTTTGTGCAAATCGTCCACTACCCGATGTTCGAGAACGTTGGAGAAGATTCGTTTTTAACGTACATCCGGCGGCATCAGCGAAGGACTACATGGGTCGTTGCTCCCTTCATGCTGCTGGAAGCCTTCACGGCAGTCGGGCTTATTTATCAGTCGCCGCAAGGTATCCCTGCAAGCTGGCTGTGGGCTGGCATCGTGCTTGTATTTGTCAACTGGCTGTCGACTGCTGTTTTGCAGGTCCCCCGACACTCTGCCCTGGCGGAAAGTGGTTTCTCGACAAAGTGTCACTCGGCGCTTGTCGCAACAAACTGGATCCGGACGATCGCGTGGACTGTTCGCGGGCTTCTCATGACGACAATCGTCTGTTGCCGAATTCCCTGTTAGGCTGCAAAGGTGGATTCCAATTGAAGTCTTCGTTGTTTCTGTGGCAGTTTTCCAGGATCAAACAGTCACGCCTGCTCGGTGACTATCCAGGAAGCACGGCCAGTCGGGGTTTATTCAGGCTGAGCGTCTTGAAGGCGACCCACACTGCAACTTTATTCTCCGCAGGTTTACCTGGATATTGAATCTGCACCACAACAAAACCTGTCTGGCTTCGAATTCCTCGCGACTGCATTGTCGGCACTGAAGATGCACGCCGGGTTGATGCCTTTGACTTCGTATTGATGATCTGCGCGTAAGAACTTGCAGGGAAATTACTGGTGGTCAGCCAATTTGTGAGCGGCATTGGCTGTTGATGACAGCCGCCAATGTCATTCCAGCGTGTTAGACCGAAGATCATGGAAAGTGTTGCCATGCGAAATCTTGTACTTGTCTTAGGTGATCAGCTTGATGCCGAATCTGCAGCATTTGATGGGTTTGACAAGACACAAGATCGAGTCTGGATGGCCGAGGTCGCCGAGGAAAATACACACGTCTGGTGTCACAAGATGCGCATCGCATTCTTTCTGTCCGCGATGCGGCATTTTCGAAACCATCTTGAATCGCGAAACATCGAAGTCTGTTACCACGAGCTAACGGTACAGCCACAGAATGATTGTCGCAGCACTTTTGCAGAAGTGCTGGAATTGGATGTTCAAAAGTATGCTCCGCAAAAACTCATTGTAGTCGAGCCTGGAGACTGGCGTGTTCAGGAAGCATTGAAGACTGCAGCCGATGCACTGGGAATTAAACTGGAAATAAGACCCGACCGGCACTTCTATTGTTCTGTAGAAGACTTTAAGGAATGGGTGAGTGGCAGAAAGACTCTTGTCATGGAGTTCTTCTACCGTTGGATGCGGAAGAAGCATGACATCCTTATGGAGCCTGGTGGAAAACCGGTAGGTGGAGAATGGAATTTTGACCGCGACAACCGCAAAAGTTTTGGCAAAAGCGGACCGGTCGACAGTTACTCGCCAAAGACTTTTAAGCCGGATGACATCACGCGTGTTGTGATTGCAATGGTCGAGCAGCGGTTCGCTGATCATCCCGGATCCCTCGAAAACTTCCTGCTGCCTGTGACACGTCGACAGGCGTCCGCCATGCTCCGACATTTCATTCAAGACACGCTGCCGAAGTTTGGGCTGTTTGAAGACGCCATGTGGACGGGGGAAGCTTTTCTCTATCACTCGCGACTCTCTGCAGCACTCAACGTGAAACTGTTGGCCCCTCACGAATGCGTCAATGCGGCGGTTATCGCCTACCAGAATGGATTGGCGCCATTGAACAGCGTGGAAGGTTTCGTGCGGCAGATTCTCGGCTGGCGTGAGTTCGTTCGAGGCGTATATTGGGTTGAGATGCCGTCTTATTCAAAACGGAACTTTCTGGAGGCTGACCGCGATGTCCCATCGTTTTTCTGGGACGGTGACACAGACATGGAATGCGTGCGACAATCCATGCAGCACGTCATCGAACACGGGTACTCACACCATATCCATCGACTCATGGTCTTAGGGAATCTGGCTCAACTACTCGGCGTCCACCCCCTGAAGTTTCACGAATGGCACATGGCGATGTATGTCGATGCGGTCGATTGGGTTTCCTTGCCGAACACACTCGGTATGAGCCAATTCGGAGACGGCGGAACAGTCGGCACAAAGCCATACTGCTCAACCGGTAATTACATTAACAGAATGAGCCCGTTCTGCAAAAACTGTCGATTTGATCACCGCAAGAGAATTGGCGAGGATGCTTGCCCTTTCACAACTCTTTACTGGAACTTTCTCGACCGCCACTACGACCGATTGAAGAACAATCATCGTATGACATTTGCCGTCAAGAACCTTGAGAAACGTCGTGAAGATGTTGATGAGATGTCGTCCATTCTCGAGCAGTCTCGTCTGCTACAGGAAAAGATGACTGGCAATGAGTAGCGGATTCGAAGATTGGTCATGATCTGCTTCACGATCCCAAATGAAATTTTCGGATTCACAGTGTTGCGTAGAACGCATTGTTGACGACGTTTATCTTTTGTACGAACAGGTTCCTCAGCTTGACCTGATGTGTGAAGGGATGTCACCCAGTGCTGGCTTCTTCCTCAAGAGTTCGTGGCAGGTTTCGTTGATGTATGTGATTGGCGGTAGACATCCTGCTTCAATACTGACTGGCCGCCAGGGCCAGTGCATACTAAATCGTTTGGCGAACAGGATTTCGGCGAGGAAGCTGGGGTTCCAGATGGCCATGCGTCGCTTCATGACGGGGCTGTGCTTTTTGCCCGGATGTTGTTTGATCAGACTCAGAGTGAATCGACGGAGCCAGGCCAGGTTCTGGGCGGCGTGTCGGTTTCGTGTACGACTTTCGGCCTCGCGGAACGTCATGTCCATGCTTCAGTGGGCAGGTATTCTCGATGCTCCAGTGGCCGCGAACTGATCGGCGAAGACGTTCACATTACGCTTCAGGATGGAGATGTAATACTGCACGTCGCCGCTTTCGATGCCACCGGTCTCTCGCGTGCGAATGACCAGGCCGAGCATCCACAGGCCTTTCCACTTCTTCAGACCACGCAGCGTCTTCGGCACGTTCACCTGGTAATACCACCGTTGCTCGATGCGACCATGACGCGTCTCGCTCGTTTCTTGGCGACTCACTTTCACGCCAGCGAAGTCATTCTCCAGGTACGCTTCCAGCAGCGTCTTCACGTTCTCTTCCAGCAGCCCCTGGTTGCCTTTCACTGGCAGCACGTAGTCGCCGCCTTTGTCGATGATCTTTCCGGCGATCGTCGTCTGAGTGCCCATCGCGTCGATGCTGACGCTCGCGTCTTTGACGTCCACCAGAACCAGCAGCAGCGGGCTCGCAGTGATCTCGTTGGACTTCTCCGCTGTTGCGACCTGCCCCAGAGTCAAGCCCTGCTCGCAGGCCCAGACACTCACCAGATGCAACGCTCCGAGCTGATGCCTTCCATCATGCGACCGCCGCAGCGTCTTGTCGTAGATGCTGAGAAAATTTGCCCCTGCAGGACCGACCAGCGAATTGGTCTACTCGGCAAAGCACTGCTGAAACGCCTGCGGGTGCAATCGCATCAGCACACGTCGGATGCAGTCTTTCGAAGGGATTCCGTGAGGCAGGTCCAGATACCGGACCAGCCAGTCATTTGAGCAATGGGCCCATATGAAAATCGCCGTCGGACCGTCCGCTCCGGCCAGAACACCACACACTCATTGCTACCACGTGCACCAGCGAATGCCGCCGATTGATCGAGGACCGCGGATCAGGCAGTTTATCAAACCGCTCCTCCAAACCCGCCATCCGTGCCACAACGTCATCCGACATGCTAAACCCCCGTGCTGTCAAATCACGAGGGCTCCCTGTCGACGCAAACCACACGAGGTTCTACCAGACAAAATCGCAAAGCGACAGTCATCCTACCAGTTTTGCTGCACCAATGTGCGCGCTAACCTTAACTGACCGCTGCTGATACGACCGTCATCGCTGAAATTAAACGTCATCAGAATTTGCACAAGAACCAAACGCGTCGTGACGAATGACTAATCCGATTGGTGTCGGAACGCTGCCGGAATAATGCATCTGGGAGATGACTTCACATTCCTCAGGTGTAAGCTGTTGGAACAACATCTCATAGACTGAGTTGGACAGTGGATTGCTTACACCAACTATCCAACCACCTGCGGTGTCCACTATCCAGCAGCAAACCGACTTGAAGCCTCATCCGCCATTCACCAACGCCACACACCTGAATCGTGATAGCCAAGGACGATAGAGGCGAAATTCCGTTTGTCCTAACCTGATCTGAGATCAGCTATGTTCTACTTCAAGTCGGGATATGCCAATGAAACCGCTATGGATTCTGAGAGACTGCATTTATAAATCAGCACAGGATTTTGTCATTGATCTAATGTTGTGAACGTGTCTGAGTGGTTATCAATTATTGCCGTTGGAGCTGGAATTGACGGACTTCGATTTACTACGATCTGGAGGTTGAGAAGTCCCGATAGCCATCCCGATTGTAGCCAGCATGCATGAGGCAAATATTCCGAAACCAATTACTAAAAGGGTGAGATCACTCATGGCGACCACCCAGCATCAGTGTCCCAAAAGACAGAATAGATGGTACCCAGAGTCCAACATAGAGCCCCTGTTCCTTACTGCCTGTGAACCACAGATAAACAGACAATATAAATGAGAGGCCGGCTCCGGCTACATAGGTGGCTTTTGCAATTGCCTGCTTCGACATGTGAATGGTCCTGGATGATTTAAGGCGATGATTCAGTAATTCATGGCTCTTCGCCACTGCCAACCGCATTGCGAAAACACAACGCTTGCTAAGATACAGTCATAGACAGCAGTACGACGAAAGAAAGAGGTAATCAGTTGTGTTTGCGATGAAACGATGCTTTCAGAAGTCTTCATACATGAACTGACCATCCGCTCTTTTTATCGGGATAGTCCTTATGCCGTATTTGTCACGTCTTGGCTGAGCGCTTAGTCACACAATCCAGACACTGGTGTTTGGCTGGAAAAGAGAATTGCGTCCAATACAGCGAGTTACTGTCATGCCTCGTGGCCTGATTCAGTTTCATGACACGGCATTTGGCAGTTGCTGCAATAAAATGACTTGAGCACTTACGGCGAGACAGACAACACCCGGAAGGTTGGCAAAGTACCGCGTTGCTGGGCTCAGACAGTTCTAACGGACGCCGGATCGAGAAGTTCGACAGCATTCCCTGACGGATCAGTGATGTATACCGATCGCGTGCCATCTCGATGCGTCGTCATTGGACCGACTTCAAGTGCTGTTGCGGATACAATTCCAATGTGTGGCGGATGGTCACCGCCTCTTACAAGTGCGAGATCAGAGTTTGAGAATCTCAGCAGGGCCCAGGTCTCATCTTCATATGCTACTTCACAGTGGAAACGCGACTGATACCACTGTACAGCATCGGGGACACTACGCACCGTGAATGCCACGTGGTGCAGGCTGTCGAGTTGCCGATGTGCTTCTGTCATTTCGAAGTCCTGAAAGTATGATCGCGGCAGAGAATCTAGCGGGAAGGGCCATTCACCGCGTCGATTACTGCCGCGATCGAAGTCGGAGGCTCTCATCCTCCGGCACGATTTCTAGACTGCGAAAGTCACATGACCATCAGCTTTCAGCATACCTCGAAAATTTGTCTAGAAGGAATGCTTTTGTTGTCCTGCTGGTACGCCTTTTTGTGTGAACAACCAACAGTGTGGAGTGTCTCTGGCAGTCGAGTAATCGCTTCCGTTTTATCGTGAAATCGCATCTGGCGATGCAGCGGTCGTGGTGAAATCGAGAGTTGCCATCGTCACATCGTCGCACAGGATGCGACCCTTCAGGTAGAAGACGTCATTTACTCGATGGTCCAGCTTGACGTAGATATCGAGCTTGTCACCGGGGCGAACCATTCGACGAAATTTCAGATTGTTCGCTCTCGCGACGACCGGGATTTTGTCACCTGTGGACACTCCGAGCGTGGCGATCAGAATCGCTGACGCCTGGAAGGCACACTCACACTGAAGGGCTGCCGGAAACACTGGAAAATCGGGATAGTGCCCGTTGAACAGCTCAAGCTTTGGTGAGATGATCTTTGTCGTATGAATTTCGTTCTCATCGACTGAGACAACGTCATCCACCCACAAGTAGGGGGGACGGTTTGGTATGACATCTCGTAAGTCGGATTCCGACATATTCGTTTCTTATTCTTGACCCATGTACCGAGAGGCTGACAAAGTGCCACCGTTGAAAGCCGGGAGAACCAGTGGACTACAGCTTCGTAATTCAGTTGTTTGTCGGCCCCTATGTGGCTGCGATGAACGCTGAACTGTTGGTTATTTCAAGGTCGTTGGAAGCTTCCGGATGATGTCTTCTGTTTGGGAGCGTCTGAGTTGAATTCACCACATCCTCGTGTGAGACTGAATCTCTGTCCTTGTCACTCAAACGCCTGTGTCGATTAATGTGGCAGATCAATCTGATTAACCTGTTCGCCGTTGTCTTTCATGGAGACATCACTGAAGCGGCGGTTGTCAGCAACCCAGTCTTCTCGCGTGTATTCCACGACTGAAGTGTCAGTTTCCCGTAGTTCGATTCGATTCAACTGAAACCCTAGTTCGACAATTGCTGTGAACAGGACGTAGGAAACGTTCTCGACACTTGTCGGGAATTCAAGCACCTTGAGCCGAAAATGCTCGCCAGTGCGTTCCGCATGCATTTTCAACGTTTCGAATAACGGATCGTGACGATGAATCAGCATCCCATGGTCGTACTCGTTCTTCAATAATGGTTCGATCCGTGCGTCGAATTCGCTAAAAAGAGTCGTCAGGTTTCCAGTGCGTTCCACATCGAAGAAACAAGTGAGGCCGTAGCGGTGGCCGTGAATATTGCTGCACTTGTCCCGTAACTCCTCATTGCGGTGAGCGGCATAGAACCTGTACTGCTTTTGGATAATCATCTCGGTACCTCGAAATGTTGTTGAAGGGGGAAAACGGGGTCTATCTGACGTTGATCAGCGTCATAATTTCGGAACGACTGGCCTGACTGGTGCGAAAGATACCGCGTAATGAACTGGTAACCGTTAGCGTTCCCGCTTTACGGACGCCCCGTAAAGCCATGCACGAGTGCTCCGACTCGATAACGACGGCGGCGCCCTTTGTGTTGAGTTTCTCCTCAAGCATGTTGGCGACAGTCTGTGTCATCCGCTCCTGAACCTGTGGACGCCGAGCGACTTCTTCTACAACGCGAGCCAGCTTACTCAGACCGACGACTCGACCATTCGGCAGGTAGCCTACGTGAGCGACGCCAGTAAACGGAAGCAGATGATGCTCGCACATGCTTGTGAACGGGATGTCTCTTACGAGGACAATCTCGTCATATTCCTCAGGAAAGGTTGTTTCGAGATGACGTGCGGGGTCAAGGTGCAATCCTGCAAACATCTCTTCGTACATTCGTGCGACACGCGCAGGAGTGTCCAGCAGGCCGTCCCGGAGTGCATCCTCACCGACAGCCTCCAGGATTGTGCGAACCGCATTTTCGATTGCCGATTTGTTGACGGCCTGCCGAGGATTGGCCGACGAGTCTTTGTCAGGTGCGCCCGCGTGCGGTTGGGGGGACGATTCATTGAAAGCGTATGATTCGTTGGTGTTTGACGCAGATGCCGTCATGAGATCGAGGACCATGCTGAAAATTCCTGATGGCGGGTTAGCGGTCGAATGTGAAAAATGAGACGAAGTGGCATTTGCCAACTTCGCCTCTTATGGCGTAATGGATCGCTGATCGAAGTATGACTAGCGAATGTCAGTCATCATGACTCTGTAAGCAGCGTCGAGGCCGCCACGCATGGTCCAGCTCCTGGAGATGCTGCAGTCCGAAGCACTTGCATGTTTGACAGCAGTCTGGAGATGACGAACAGCGTGAGCCGGCATTTCGTGATCACTACCGAGTAGCGATATTGCCGTCGACATGTATTGACGGGCACAAGCATCACTGTCACCTGAGTTATAAAGGGTGGTACCTCGAGCCACTGCGTGTTCAATCGCCGATTTAGCATCAGCACTCGTGACCTTTTTCGCTGGTGGCATCAGGACGGCATCGATTACATGAATCACACCATTCGAAGCTTCGATATCAAGAGCCGTTAGCTTCGACTTATTGACGAATGCACCTTTCCTGTTAGCACGAATCCGCAAAGTTGGACCTGCTAAAGAGGATGCTTCTTTCAGTTTAAGAGCTTGATCGGAGTACACCCGACCCTCAACGACGTGGTACAACAGAATTCGCTTTAACTGGTCGATGTTTTCCGGCTTCAGAAGAGTGGCAACGGTACCTTCCGGCAGCCGTCCAAATGCTTCGTCGGTCGGGGCGAAGACGGTTAGCGGTGAATCTCCGGAAAGGGCGTCAACCAGACCCGCAGCCTTTGCAGCAGCCACCAGTGTCTTGAAGGTTCCGGCTTTTATTGCTGTAGCCGGAATGGTTTCACTCGCCGGCAGAATGACTGAGTCAATGACATGGATGATCCCATTGGAGCAATGTATGTCAGTCGTCAATACTTTGGCGTTGTCCACCATTACGCCGCCGTCCTGTACTGAAATGTCTACGCGTTGACCGTTGAGTGTGGTCGCGTTCGACAGCTTCACCACTTTTCCAGAATCAACCGCTCCCGCTACCACGTGGTAGGTGAGAATGCCTGCGAGAGCCCCTTTCGCTTTGGGTTTGAGTAGCCCTTCAACAGTACCTTTCGGCAGTTTCGAGAACGCGTCATCGGTAGGAGCAAAGACAGTGAATGGACCCTTGCCCTTCAACGCGTCGACCAGGTCTGCGGCCTGCAGGGCTGCAGCAAGGGTTTTAAATTGACCGGCAGCGATTGCCGTGTCGATGATGTCTTTTTTGTCGCCAGCTCTGGATGATCCAGAAATCGTTAGTATCAGTCCGGCCAGAGTGAGTGACAAGAGAGTGCGTCGGTTTAAGAGCATGTCTAATATCCTGTAGATAACGGGTAATGTGTTTGTTTAAGAGTGACTTGGCTGGCCCTGTGTTTGTCCGAACAATTGATTTATAGGAACCAGTCAATCACTGACCACATGAAAGGGCTTTGATCTTAAAAATCGAGGGCTCCCGGGAATCCCTGCACCGTTGTCTCGCACGCGTTTTCCACAGAAGGACACCCTCCGTCGCCGTTGCTCGGACGATGGCTCAGCGTCAGGCAGACTTCGCAGTGGCTTTTCTTCTACTCGCGCACCGCTTCCTGCACGATCTTCAGACCGCTTGTTTAACCATGCTCCTACCGTAATCGGTAGCAGATACGCTGACGCTTGTGACGCTGCGTCCGGAGGACGTGCCGGTTACTCTCCAGAATTATCATGGATGACCGGCAGGAACTGCTCGAGCTTCGACCGGCGAGGCTTCATTAACCGATAGCCCGGCGGCTCGCATAACGCTGCGTCGTGCCGCCCACGAGCCTTGCTGATCAGAGTCGCAAAGTCACATTCCGTATCGGTCATGCCGAGCCAGACCTCTTGTATCGGGCGTATCGCCGAACGCAGCGTCACGGATGCTGGCTGAGAAATTCAGGGAGATAGAGGTACAGGATTCAATAACGAGTCGAATGTTCTGTTACCGCTTGTGTTTACGAGGTCAAAACAGTTCGGACTAATGAAGAAGTGATTTGTCTCTGAGCCTGATTCTCAGATCCTCGTTACACAACATGGGCGTTCTTCTGGTCGATTCCGCGAAAAAATCGGGCGATGCGAGTAACATGGGCGATAAGTATTGATGGACAGTTCACGATTTTGATGGAGAAGTTACAAATGTTTTCTCGACTCATCGTCCTTACGTTGGCGACTGTATCTGGGTCTTCAGTCTTTGCGGCGAATCCCAATTTTGCTGCGTCAACAAGTTCAGAGAAAGTCAAAGTTTTTATCCTGGCCGGGCAATCAAATATGGAAGGCCGAGGCTTCCCGGAGCCGTTGTCGTGGCAGGTCACTCAGGAGAAGTACAGGAGTCGCTATGAACACTTCATCAAGGGTGGCGATTTCGACGCGTTCAATGCGAAGGTCGCTGAGACCAGAGATTCGGATGATCGACGCAAGACTCCGACGTATCTGTGGAGCAGTCGGCAGGACGTCTGGATCAATTATCTTGGCAAGCATGGAGACCTGATGGTTGGCTATGGGGCTCCGAAAGAAGGTTTCGGACCGGAGTTCAATTTTGGCCACGTCGTCGGAAACCACTTTGACGAGCAGGTATTGATCATCAAGACGTCATGGGGCGGGCGAGCGCTGGCTCGTGGCTTTCTGCCTCCGTCGTCAATGTTGAGCGATGAGGAATATGCCGACCTGGCTGTCGCTCAGAATGCTGAAAATGAAGCATGGAACAAAGCCGAGCCGGCTAAGATCGATGCGTACAACAAGCGAGTCACTGAGCAAAATAAGACGGCAGAAAAGAAGAAACGATTAAGGACGTTCAAGCCGAAAGAGATCGTCACTATGGAGCAATATAAAGATCAGTTCGGCAAAGACTATCGAAACATGGTGAGCGAGGTTCACGGCTGCCTTGCGGATCTGAAAGGGCGTTTCCCGGGTTACAAAGGGCAGGGGTACGAGATTGAAGGGTTCGTCTGGTTTCAGGGTTGGAACGACCAGTACAAGGACCGCTGGCTGACATATGAAAAAAATATGGCCAACTTCGTTCGTGACGTTCGCAAGGAGTTCAAAGCTTCGGAGATGAAGTTCGTCATCGGCCAAATGGGGCACGACGGAATGAAGCCTGACACGGAAGGTTCACCGCGAGATTTCATCAAGAAGGCGCAGGCGAACGTTCCGGAATACCCAGAGTTCAAAGGCAACGTGCTCTGCGTGAAGACGGACAAGTATTGGGACATGGAAGCTCACGCGATCTACACCGGCCCCGGCGGATGGAGCAAGGACGTCGATACGTGGCGACAGTTCGGAAACGACCACCCATATCACTATTACGGAAGCCCGTGGTGCTTTGCACAGATCGGCACGGGATTCGGCGAGGGAATTCTCGAACTGCTGAAGTAAGCCGATCCAGCATTCAACGGAGATAACAGACCGTTTCTGTCGATCGCTGGACTGCGGCCGGTTATAAATTCAGTGGGTTTCCGTCCCCTCTGGTCAACGTACGCGTTTTGTTTCATCTTCAGGAATTTACTTCGTATGACAAAAATCGCATCGACTCGTTCGTTCAATTGTGCCCCGTTTTGCGGGACTGCCGGATTTGCTCTGGCGATCTGCGCGACGCTGTTGGTTTCCTGTGCAAACGCGGACGATGTAATCAAACATTCGTTCCTTGGGTGTGGGAAAGCCAATCGAGCGGTAATAGTCGACGAGGACGGCAAGGTTCAATGGAAGTATGACAAGCCAACCAGTGATGGATGGGTACTCGGGAACGGCAACGTTCTGCTGGCACTTTATCCAACTCAGGGGTTTCCCAATGGCGGTGTGGTCGAAGTTGAGCGTGCGACTAAGGAAACGGTGTTTGAGTATCAGGGTCAGCAGAAAGAAATCAGCACGGTGCAGCAGTTGGCTGATGATCGGTATCTCGTCGCTGAACTAGGATCGGAACCACGAGCGATAGTGATCAATCGATCCGGAAAAATTTTGCACAAGATGCCGTTTCAATGCCAGAAGGGAAACGCGCACATGCAGACTCGGATGTTGCGAGTGCTTCCGAGCGGCAACTACATCGCGCCGCACCTCCTGGACTTCGCAGTCAAAGAATACGAGCCCGACACTGGCAAAGTTGTCAGCAGTTTTCCAACCGACGATCGTGGTCGCGGCAAACGTGACTGGCCCTTCACGGCGATTCGCCTGAAGGATGGCAACACACTGATCGGCTGCACGAATGGAAATCGGATTATCGAAGTGGACGGGAAAGGGAAGATCGTCTGGAGTGTCACCAACGAAGACCTTGGGGAGAGGCTGTTCGACGATGCCTGCGGTGTGCAGCGGCTGCCAAACGGAAATACAGTCGTGACCAGCTACCATGCTAATGGAAACGCGGTGAAACTTTTCGAAGTCACACGTGAGAAGAAAGTCGTCTGGCGATACTCGGGAATGAACGCCGGATTTCATCACTTTCAGATTCTGACGACCAACGGCAAGGCGATTGCGGACAATAACTGGAAGTAGTTGAGTGATCGAAGTTCGGTTGCAAACGCGACGTGCTTGATTAAGTGTCCGAGTCAGTGTCTCCTCGATTGGTTGGCTGATGGCGATTTACGGAACAGCTCTTTTGTCCGGCTGCCTGATTGCAGGAGTCGTCGCGGGGCAAATGCTCGGGTATCTTGTCGGCGTTGATAAGAATATCGGCGGAGTCGGTATCGCGATGCTCCTGTTGATTCCAGGTAGCGATTGGTTGCAACGTTCAGGCCGGATGCAGCCGCCCACGAAGCAGGGCATCCTGTTCTGGAGTTCGATATATATCCCAATCGTTGTGGCGATGGCGGCCAGCCAGAACGTACTCGCCGCTGTAAAGGGCGGGCCGATTGCTCTAATCGCTGGAGTGTCCGTTGTGCTGATCAGCTTTATCCTGGTGCCAGTCATTAGTCGGATCGGGCAGCCTGATGCTGAATCTGTGCAGAGTGAGTCGCTGTCGGTGAAGGACGAGCCGTGACAGAGCTGCTCGTAGCCATGCAGGTATTACTTGCAAAGTATTCTCTGGTGACAGCCTTCGCGGTCGTCGGTGCGATGGTATGGTTTTCTTACCTGATCTCTGACCGATTGACTCGAGGCCGTTTGCACGGTTCGGCCATTGCGATTTTGCTGGGGCTGCTGCTGGCTTACGTTGGTGGCTTGCTGACCGGCGGGAAGAAGGGGATTGCCGACGTCGAAGTGTTGTCTGGAATTGGCGTCATGGGCGGAGCGATGCTACGCGACCTGGCGATCGTTGCGACAGCATTTGGTGTTCGGATGGAAGAGTTCCGCAAGACCGGGATCAGCGGCATCGTTTCGTTACTGGCTGGAGTCATCGTCTCCTTCATCGTTGGGGTGTGCGTTGCATATGCATTTGGATACCGGGATGCCGCCAGCCTTACAACGATTGGTGGCGGAGCGGCTACTTACATCGTCGGTCCAGTCACGGGGACGGCTCTTGGTGTTGAGTCGGAGGTGATTGCTTTGAGCGTTGCTGCGGGATTGATCAAGTCGATGCTCGTCATGATCATGACGCCGTTCGTCGCGCCGTATATTGGACTTGATAATCCGCGGTCTGCCCTCATTTTTGGCGGGTTGATGGGGACGACCAGCGGAGTCGCGGGTGGCCTGGCTGTCACTGACCCGGAACTCGTGCCCTACGGAGCGATGACTGCTACGTTTTATACGGGACTGGGTTGTTTACTCGGACCGTCCATCATTTTTCTGGTGGTTCGTACTGTCGTTTAAGTGTTGGAAGAGAATTAATCCCACAGCAGCGTTCAGCTGAGAGGACTGAGGTCGTGGAAGAGCTTCAACTTGTTGCACGTGCGAGGTGGCATGGCAGTTCCGTAGCCATTCGGTCGGGGACTGACGAATGGTCGTACGATGAGTTGCTCGAACGCTCTGCACATCTTGCAGTTGCATTACTGGCCGATGTGGACGATTTAAGCGAGTCTCGAATCACATACCTCGTACCGCCCGGCTTTGATTACGTAAGTGTCCAATGGGCAATCTGGAGAGCAGGTGGTGTTGCCGTTCCGTTGTCGTTATCTGCAACAGAATCAGAGCTTGAGTATACGTTGACGGACTCGCAACCGAGCTGTGTCCTTATTACGGCGGCCTTTGCCGAAAAGATAAGCGGGCTGTGTGAGCGGCTTGGCTTGCGGCAATTGATTGTTGACGAAGTCGCCGTGCCACGTGATGACTCGCCGTTATTGCCGGTTATCAAAAACGACCGTCGAGCGATGATTCTTTATACGAGTGGCACAACCAGTAAGCCGAAAGGCGTGGTGACGACTCATGCGAATATTGAATCGCAGATCGAATCGCTGATTGATGCGTGGCAGTGGGGAAGTACGGATCGTATTCCGCTGTTTCTGCCGCTGCATCACATCCACGGGATCATCAATATCCTGACCTGCGGATTGTGGGCGGGTGCTGCTGTTGAGACGTTTGCTCGTTTTGAAATGGCATCAGTCCTGGAGCGTATCGCCGCGCGAGAGTACTCGGTCTTCATGGCTGTGCCGACGATTTACGTCAAGTTGATCCATGCATTGGACCTGATGCCCGAGTCGGAATGCGATCCCATTGTGCGGGGGTTTTCTAAGATGCGACTGATGATCTCCGGGTCGGCTGCGCTGCCGGCAAGCGTTCATGACAAGTGGTTTAAGCTGACCGGTCAGAAGCTACTTGAGCGATATGGCATGACTGAGATCGGAATGGGTTTGTCCAACCCGTACGAAGGTGAGCGTCGACCGGGAGCGGTTGGCCAGCCGCTGCCGGGCGTCGAGATTCGATTGAAGTCCGAGGCCGGCGACATCGTCGAGGGTGAAGACGAGGCGGGCGAGATTCAGGTTCGCGGACCGGGTGTGTTCCTCGAATACTGGAACCGCCCGAAAATTACGGCAGAGTCGTTTGATGATGATTGGTTTCGAACTGGCGACGTCGCCGTACGTGAATCCAGCTACTACCGGATCATGGGACGACAGTCTGTCGACATTATCAAAAGCGGCGGCTACAAGCTGTCGGCGTTGGAGATTGAAGCGGCGTGTCTGAG
>CALGTK010000061.1 GCA_937904325.1 uncultured Planctomyces sp. | reverse complement strand
GGTAGTCCTCGACCCGCCAAAGATGACTCGCACCGCCAGCGGAGCCAAAAGTGCCCTGCGAGGCTACCACAGCCTGAATGACCTGGCGGTTTCGGTACTGCGGCCGGGGGGGATTCTGGTCACATGCTGCTGCTCAGGTCACATCAGCCGCGATGAATTTATCCGTATGCTGTCGGGAGTAGCGACGGGCGCAGGACGACGGATTCAAATTCTCGAGTCGCGCGGCCACGCAGCCGATCATCCGGTTTCTCCGAATTGTCCGGAGAATGCGTACCTCAAATGCCTGATCTGCCGTGTGGTGTGACAGGTTCTGCAAAATCGAGCGAATCTTCTGCCGAAAAGAGGTGTCAGAGCGGGGTGTCTTCGACTTGTCGAACCTTGCTGGGGAGATATAATCCCCACCCCTCAAGTCGATCAGAATCGACTGACGAACAATTAGAACGAGAAGCGCAAGTGGCGGAATTGGCAGACGCGCTAGGTTGAGGGCCTAGTGGGAGTTAAATCCCGTGGAGGTTCAAGTCCTCTCTTGCGCATTTCAGCAAAAGGACTTACGACAAGGTGTTGTAAGTCCTTTTTTCGTATGCGCCCCAAAACACCGCAGCATGACGATGACTGACGCGGGAGCGGGACGCTCCACATGCTTGCATTTAGAATTCAGCGATCCAGCATCTCTAAAGAAGTTCGCGCGGGACGACGCCGCTGGGCAGCAAGTGCATGGGGCGGCCGGTGGGATCGATGATGGTGTCGTCCAGTCGAAGGCCCAGGGCGTGATAGACGATTGCGCAGAAGTCTTCGACGCCGACTTTGCGTGACGTCGGATGCTCGGCCTTGCTGTTTGTGCTGCCGATCACCTGTCCATGCCTGTAGCCACCGCCGCTGATAAGAACACTCTGGGCCTGCGGCCAGTGATCGCGTCCAGCATTGCCGTTGATCGTCGGCGTTCGACCAAACTCTCCTGCCGTGATGACCAGCGTGTCGTCGAGCAGGCCGCGGTCGGCGAGGTCTTGAATCAGCACTCCGACCGCACGGTCGTGGCGAGGCATCTTTGAATCGAGTGCGCCTTTGATATTCCCGTGATCGTCCCAGTAGCCGGTGTTCAACGAGACAAACCGAACTCCCGCTTCAACAAGACGTCGCGCGAGCAATGCCTGCTCGCCCCAGCCGTCTCCGTAGCGCTCGCGAGTTTTCACGTCTTCCTTGTCGAGCTGGAACGCGTCGCGAGTCCGGCCCGACAGAACGATGTCGAGCGCCTGCTGATCAACCGTGTCGAGATGTCGAAATGTCCGGTTGCTGTCGAAGCGTTGCCGCAGATCGTCAAATTGCTTCTGAAGAGAAACACGGTTCATCAAGCGGTCGCCGGTCAGTCCATCAACCAGCGAAAAACTCTTGTGATCTCCCGTCGGCAGACGCCCCGCTTCGTTGCCGTAGCTGTATTCGCCATAGCGAAATGGATTCTGAGCAACACCCAGCCACGCACCGCCGTGATATCCAAAGCCACCATCATTCATGTTGACCGAAGCCAGCGTGCCCTTTTTCCTGGGGCCAAGCAGTTGCGACGCGACGGCCCCCATCGATGGTTGTCTTGCCGGCCGATCAGAACCCGTTGCTCCCAGTCGTCCAGTCAACATCCAGTGAGCAGCAGCCCAATGATCACCGTTACCATGCGAGAAGCTGCGAATGATCGAACACTTATCCATCACCCTGGCTTGTTCGACGCAGAGTTCGCCAACATCCAGACCAGACAGGCTCGAATTGATCGACTGATACGGACCTCGAACTTCAGCCGGAGCCAGCGGCTTCATATCAAATGTGTCAAGCTGCGACGGGCCTCCGTGCTGCCAGATCAAAATTACGGACCGCTTCGAAGCATGGTCGATACGTTCCCCCGAGCCATTTGCCGCCCGAGCTTCCGAACGCAGCAAACTCGGCAAAGAGAGCCCAAACGCACCGAGAGCACCAATTTCAATCGCCCGCCGGCGACTGATACCACTGCACAGGGCCTTACTCGTTGAACTTCCGATCTCCAGCATCGTAAGTAAACTCCACACCCTGGATTCGTTTTCAACCAGAAAAAACTTGAACTGTCTATTCTGGCCTTTTTGCTACAGAAACGGAAAGAGTGGTCCTGAATTCTTTCGGCGATCCATCGCTGAATTCTCAAGCAAGTCTACCGGTTTCGACGAAACGACAAGCCCGAATGTGCATTTTGAAAATCAACTTGAA
>CALGTK010000060.1 GCA_937904325.1 uncultured Planctomyces sp. | reverse complement strand
GGAGCGAACCGTCTTCACCGAGAGTCAAAGCGACGGCGGCGGCATGTTGATGAATTTCGTGCGCACAGTCTGCCGGGTCGTGTTTTTTGGTGAGGCTGCGTGCTTCTTCCAGATTACAGAAGAGGAGATCAACCGGGCCTTCAATCAACGCCCAGAACTCGTCGCGGCAAATCTGAATCAGGAATGGGTCCGAAACTGTTAACGAGACTTTCACTCCGTGTTTGACAGCAAGATCAATCGCTTTTCTCGCGGCTGCCTTGCCTGACTCAACGGCGAAAAGATACCCCTCGACGTAAACCCAATCTGCCTTTCGAATCTCTTCTTCGTCAATGTCATCCGGAGAAAGCGTCGCGGAAACTGCCAGGTTTGTGAGCATCGTCCGTTGAGCATCTTCCGTAATCAGAACGACACACGTTCCGCTTTGACCTTCCGCTTGAGGCACCTCGATTGACACCCCAAGTTCGCGCAGGTCTCTCAGAAAGAGTTCTCCGATTTCGTCGTTAGCTACCTTGCCGGCATAAGCAGTTGTGCCTCCGAATTCGGTGATTCCGATGATTGTATTTGCTGCCGAACCGCCCGCGCAGCGATTCAGCTTTGAACCTTCAAGGCGACTGAGTACGCGTTGTTGCTTCTGCTCGTCGACGAGTGTCATGATGCCTTTGGCAAAGTCGAGTTCGATCAGCGTTTCATCAGAAACCAGCGTCTGAACGTCGACCAGTGCGTTGCCTACTCCGAAAACGTTGTACTCCGACATGCGATGTTTCTCTCTGCGAATGACATATTCGACGATGTGTGTGCGTAATTTGTGTATGTGCAAAATTTGCGGCGGAGCATAAGTCGCTGATCAGTCTCTGACCAGCCGGCTGATTTCCTTGAACTCGGGAGTCCCGGCTCGCTCGCACCATTCAAACAGTACTGATTCGGTAGTCGTAATCACGGCTCCTGACGACGCCATTCGCTGCAGAGCGATTTCGCAATCACCCGGTTTGCGACTGCCGACCGCGTCGGCCGCTACGAATACTCGAAAGCCTTGAGACAACAGATCGAGCACCGTCTGGAGCACGCAAACGTGCGACTCGATTCCCGCCACCACGATTTTGAAGCGTCCTTCAGGATCGGAGCCCGTCGAGTTCCAATCAAGGCAGTTGAGGCAACTGAATTCGATCTTTTCTGGACGATCTGAGATTCGTTCAGCAATTTGTGCGACGGATGAACCGAGCCCTTTGGGGTACTGCTCCGTTGCCGTCGATGGCACATTAAGAATCTCAGCTGCATCGGCCAGCTTCATGCAGTTGGCAAGAACAGCTTCGTGATGGTTGATCACAGGTAGCAGTTTTTCCTGCATGTCAACAATTATGAGACGACTTTCATTTCGTGTTAGCAGTTCGTGACTGTGCGGCAATTCTGACATTCGACTATTCCATGTTTTGAGTCAGCAGTTTGTATAACTTCTTTTCGTCTTTCGTTTCGCATTCCCAAACGACGACTACACGCCAGCCATCAGCCGTCAACTCGGCTGCTACTTCCTCATGCCGTGCCAGGTTGCGCGCGAACTTCTTTTTCCAGAAGTCGACCCGACTCTTCGGAGTATAGGCGAATTGGCAATTCGGATGGCGATGCCAGAAGCAGCCATGCACGAAAATGACAGTTTCGTATTTTGGTAGAACGATGTCCGGCTTGCCAGGCAGGTCTTTACGATGCAGACGAAAACGGTACCCCATCTGGTGAAGCATCGAGCGAACGCGTATCTCGGGTTTTGTATTCGCGCCGCGAATCCGGGACATGTTCCAGCTTCGGTGCTGCTTTGTCAGACGGTCCACCTGGTCGCCTCCTGAAAATTTGACGGCCTTACTCCATTATCTTGCAAAGAATTTCCAGGAACCCGTCCGTCTCGTCGTCCGTGCCGACCGTAATGCGAAGTCCGGTCAGTTCGGTGTCGCCCAGCGACTCAGGAAATTTCATGAATCGAACGAGCACCTTGCGAGCTTTCAGCTCTTCATAAATTTTCTGATGGCTGATTTTGGAATGCGTTGCCCAGATGAAATTCGCCTCACTTTTGACGGTCTCGAAGCCCAGTTTGCTAAGGGATGTTGTCAGCCGATTGCGCGTCGCGATGATTTTGCGACGATTGTTGAACATCCAATCCTGGTCCTCGATTGCGGCAGTAGCGGCGGCGAGAGACAAGGTGTTGCAGTTGTAGCTGTCTTTGACCTTCCGCATCCCCGAAATCAGATCTGGATGAGCTACTGCGAAACCAAACCGGATCCCCGCCAGAGAATACGACTTGCTGAGCGTTCTTGTGACTACGACTCGGCGACCAGCATCCGAGTGAAGGATGTCGCCCTGGTGAGGTTCGTCGCGGAAGTCCCCATACGCTTCGTCGAGGACAAAGATTCCGTTAGGCGGAACGAGTTCGTGTATCGTTTCGTCGGCCCAGCAGTTTCCCGATGGCGAGTTCGGATTGGGAACAAACACGAGTTTGCTTCGTTCAATCTGTGGCCGTACACGATCAATGTTCCATGACCAGTCGGGTTCGAGTAGCAGTCTCTCGTGAACGGCGCCCTGAATGTCGGCCAGAGTCTCGTAAAGGGTGTAACTCGGGTATGGAAACGTGATCAGCTCGCCGGGGTCGACGAACGTGCGATTCAGAATAGTCAGGATCTCGTCGCTGCCATTGCCTGGAAGAATCCAGTCTGGGTCGACGTTGAATAACTCGGACGTCGCCTTCCGAAATCGACTCGCCAGCGGATCCGGGTAAACATTCAGTCGTCCCGAACAGGCTTCTGTAACCGCGGCGGCCACTCTCGGTGACGGTGGGTAAGGATTCTCGTTTGTGTTGAGCTTAATCCAGCCATCATCCTGCGGTTGTTCGCCGGGAACGTAACCCTGGATTCGATCGACGTCGGGTCGAAACAGACTCATCGGAAGTCCTGTGTATTAGTGATTTAAAGAGGCCACAAACGACGGTTCTTGTTGATTGCCGTACCTCAAACTGAGCTGATTATTGCGTTTACGGAGACACTTCGCGAACCTGCTCCGTTCTCCTGATTCTGCCAATGGATGTCGCCTGTTTTTGTCGGAATCCGGAGCCTGACGATTTATCTCTGCCGCGATCTTTCACGACAATTCCAAGGCAAACCCGATGACAGCTACAGACGAAGCGGACCGTCGAAAACCATTCGAGGAATCTCCTTTTCTGGCGATGCTGGGCGCGGAACTCGTTGAAAGTGGCGACGGTACCGCAATTCTCGCCCTGAACCTGTCAGAAATGCACCTGCGGACGCGAGGGATCGCTCACGGCGGCGTCATCGCCACGCTTCTGGACACGGCGATGGGAGTTGCCGTGTCGACTCAAACACCCGACGGCTGCTTTGCCGTGACCTGCCAATTGAACGTTCATTTCATCCGACCAGGCTGGAACGGCGAACGACTGCTGATTGCGGCGAAAGTTTCTCATTCGGGGGCAACGACCTCGGTAGCCCAGGCAAAAATGACGATGGGCGACGACGTCGGAGTTGCATTGGCATCAGGAACGTTCAGTTTTGTACGGATTCCGAATTCCGATGGCGACTTGCTGGAACGGAAGCCGGACTGAAAATTGCCTAATCGGCGAGCATTCCGCCCACCTGAAGAATGTGGAGATAATCAATCTCGCTAAAGTTGCAGAAAACAGGTCCGATCGGGAA
>CALGTK010000059.1 GCA_937904325.1 uncultured Planctomyces sp. | reverse complement strand
AGTTCAGGTCCTCGCTTAAGATTGTATCCCGGGTAACTCACGCCACCGGGTAACTTCCCCACAGTGGCACGACACTCCGTGTCGTCAGGCTCGTCCAGTCCAACGCGACGAAATCATGTGCCACGGCAAACGGAATAACATTTCGAACACAATCCTTATGAGAAAAGATCGGTCACCGGCGAACCAGGCGAGCTTCGTACCGGGCGGCCCGTCGGTTCCAGGATCTCAGCTTCGGGCGGAAATCCAAACGCGTGAAGAATGGTCGCTCCGAGGTCTTCTGGACGAACGGGTGATTCTTTGACGTAAGCCGCTTGAGCATCGCTGGCACCGAATACTGAACCGCCCTGAATGCCACCGCCGGCCAGAACGGACGAGTAGCAAGAGCACCAGTGGTCACGGCCTGCGTTCCTGTTGATCTTCGGCGTCCGTCCGAATTCGCCAGTAACGACGACCAGCGTGTCGTCGAGAATGCCTCTGTCCGAAAGGTCATCCAGTAAAGCCGAGAATGCACGGTCAAATGATGGGCAACAATACTCGCCCTTGATCATGTCGACGCCGCGGTTGTGGCCGCCGCAGACTTCTTTATCGCTGCCGTGATTGTCCCATAGATTAAACTGGCAGCCGTCTTTGCCATAGTACGTCCAGAAAACGTTGACGTACTGAACTCCAGACTCAACCAGGCGTCGCGCAAGCAGAAAGCTCTGGCCATATTCATTACGGCCGTATCGATCCCGAAGTTTGTCGGGCTCTCGATGAAGATCGAACGCGCCGCGCACATTCTGAGAGGCCACCAGGTCAAACGCCTTCTCGTATTGCCGTCGAATCTGATCTGACTTCAAAGAAGCAATAGTTGATCCTGCTTGCCGATCGATCAACTTAAGCAGGTCGCGGCGGTCAGTGAAGCGTGAACCGTCGACGGATTCGGGTGTGTCTAGAGCATCGATGCGGAAAGTCTTATCGGCCAGCGAATCCTGCTTCGCCTCGTTCAGCAGAAACGGATCGTGTGCAGCTCCCAGGAATCCTCCGGTCTGTCCCCGGTAGTATCGAGTTCCAGTTGTGAACGGCCGTGGCACGGTGACCCATGCCGGAAGACGGCCGGTGTCACCAGCCAGACTGCGAATGATCGCTCCCATGCCAGGCTGGTCAGTTCGTTTTGGTGGATAAGCTGGGCCAGGCGTCTTTGAATCCGCCAGCAATGTATACTTGATGCCGACGTCGTGCGAAGTCGATGTATGCATCATCGAGCGGACAATTGAGAACTTGTCGGCCTGTTGAGAGCTCATTGGCAACAGCTCGCCAATCTGCAGACCAGGGACGTTGGTGTCGATCGGTTGGAATGGACCACGAATCGAATCCGGCGCGTCCGGTTTCAAATCCCACATGTCGAGCTGCGATGGTCCTCCGCACAAAAAGATATAGATACAGCGTTTCGCCGTCGCAGAGTGTGACTGCTGATTCCTTGCCAGAGCCGGTTTGCCATTCGGCAATGCCGCTCCGAAGTAACCGAGCGTCCCGGCCTTCAATGCGTCACGACGCGTCAGGCTGTAGTGACGACGGTTGGATGGAAAAAGTGAAAACATCGTCCGATCAATCTGTATGGAGTTCGTATGAGAAATTTGGGCAATGAGTTTCCGATAGATGACTCAAAGTAGACGCTGGGAGCTCAAATCAGATCGATAATTGGTTTTCCCGAATCAAGAATGTAGACCGGACGACCGGAGTGGTCGGTTAACGTTGACGATGGATCGATTCCCAGGTGTCGATAAATCGTCGCCAGTAGATCCTGCGGCGTGTGCGGTTGCTCTGCCGGATACTCGGCCTTGTTGTTCGTCGCGCCGACGACCTGTCCCATTCGAAGTCCGCCGCCGGCCAGTAAAGCAGTATAAGCCTGCGGCCAGTGATTGCGGCCGGTCCCCGTAGTGTTGCTGCTCAAACGCGGTGTACGTCCAAACTCGCCAACGACGACGACCAGGATTCTGCGATCCAGGTTGCGAGTGAAGATGTCGTCAATCAATGCCGACAGTGCCTGGTCCATGTACGGCAGTCGAACTCGCATGTACTTCGCGAAGTGTCCCGGGCGACCAGCGTTGCCGATATGGTCGTCCCAGTTCGTGAATTCCTGCCCTGTCTTCGGCGTGTTGAAGTAAATATTGACAACCGATGTCCCGGATTCAGCCAGCCGCCTTGCGAGCAGACATGCCTGCCCCCATTCGTTGCGGCCATACCGGTCACGCAGCGCGTCCGCTTCCTGATCAACAGCAAAAGCCTTTGCGACATGCGGGCTGGTCATCAACTCGAAGGCCATCTGTCGAAATCGGTCGGTTCCTTCCAGTTGACCTCGGGTATCCAGATTGCTGCGCAGCCGGTCGAACTTCTGCAACAATGACTGTCGTTGAGCGAGAAAGTTGCCGTCGCGGCCAGCCGCCAGCTTCACTTGCGGCGGCTGGTAACTCTTCGAATTCGGATCGCCAGTTTCGAAGGCAGAACGATGCAGGCCCAGGTACGTCGGCCGGGTCATGTACGGTGCCCTGGGGATCGCGACGTACGGCGGCATTACCTGATCTGAGAATCCGTTAACCGCGCAGGTCACGGAGCCAAAGTCGGGATGCTCACTTTTCGATCCGGACGTCGGGTCCAGAACGGTCGGCCGCTTGCCGGTCAGGGCGATAATCCCACCATCGCTGTGAATGCCCACGTCGTGATGCAGCGACCGGACAAGGGAAAACCGATCGGCCATCTTAGCTTGAAGAGGAAACAGTTCGCAGATGTCCAAGCCGGGGACGTTGGTGGGAATTGGATTAAAAACGCTCCTGTATGACGTCGGCGCGTCCGGCTTCAGGTCGTACGTTTCCAACTGTGAAGCGCCGCCGTGCTGATAGAGCATGATCACGGAAGTGTCGGAGTCGTTACCGCCAGACGCTTCTTTAGCGGCCAGAATTTCAGGCAACGTCAGACCACCCAGAGCCAACGCACCGATCTGCATAAATCCGCGGCGACTAATTACTGAGTCTGTCATTACAACGATTCCAGGATTGATCTGCTCAGTTCGCAAATCAATTATTGGGCTGCAGAACAAAACATCAATAATGGTGTCATATCCAGGTCGGACCAGCCACGCCAGTATGTTACTGACGATTACAATTTCAAGCTTCCGACTGGTGAAGATATAAGAATCAGACCCAGGTTGACATCGCCCTCTTAGCTCCTCATGTTTTCGCGGCGTTGTATCTGCCCCTCACGGAAAGTAAAGCAGTGTTATCATCGCGGCTGTTCTGGAAACTGTTCTTCGTGTACGCACTGCTGTCCGCGGTAACTGCTGCTTCGGTTATCACAATCCTGAGTCATCGTCTTCGTGAAATTTCGTTCGAGCAGGAATCACGCCGGCTGCATGACTCCGCAACGTCGATGGTTGGCTTGCTGGCTGGCTCATTTGAACGTACTCATCACCAGGATCTGGCCGCCGCCGTAAGGACAATCGCGACAGAAAACCGTACCCGAATCACTCTTATCAAAGAGGACGGCGTTGTCGTTGAAGACTCTGAGCGCAATCCTTCCACAATGGAGAATCATGCCGAGCGCCCAGAAGTCAAACAGGCTCGTCAGACAGGAACAGGCTCTGCACAACGCCTCAGTCCGACGCTGGGAATCCCGATGTTGTACGTCGCCATTCGGCTGGGCGATGAATCGGCTCCCTACGGATACGTCCGGTTGTCAGTTTCGCTCAATGCGGTTGAAGCCGAAATCGACTTCGTGCAGCAGTTAGTTGTCGGTACATTTCTTGTCGTGAGCGTGCTCGCCCTGGCTCCAATGTTTCTTATCTTAAGAAGGATGATTCAGCCGCTGACGAAACTAAAGAGCGCCGCCCACGCAATTGCAGCTGGCGAGCTTCGGCAAATGGTGCGGGTCGACCGGAACGACGAACTGGGAACTCTGGCCGAAGCCTTTAACACAATGAGCAATGACTTGTCGGCTCGAATGTTCGAACTGCGAAAGACCGGTCAGGAACTACGCGAAAGCAGCCAGCTTCTTTCGACCGTTTTCGGATCGATGATCGAAGGCGTCATTGCCGTCGATAATGACGAAAATATTCTGTTTGCCAATGAAGCGGCGAGCGAACTTCTCGACTTCGGAGATCGTGACGTCACTGGTCGACCGGTCTGGGAATGCGTTCGCAGCGACACCGTGCGGACAGTCGTCCGTGAGGCCATGTCCGGCCAGGAACGGTTCGCCGAATGCCAGCTTCCTCGAAATGAAACCATCGTCGAAATTGAAGCCACGCCGCTGACACAGGATCCCTGCACCGGAGTGGTCCTGGTTTTTCATGACGTGACCGAACTGCGCCGGCTCGAAAATATTCGGCGGGAATTCGCGTCGAACGTTTCCCACGAACTGAAGACGCCTCTGACGATCATTCAGACCTCGGCCGAGACGCTGCTCGACGGCGCAGTGGATGACACCGAATTTGCTCGCCGATTCCTTAACCGAATCGATGAGCAGGGGCACAAACTGCATGACCTGATTGAAGACCTTCTCCAATTGGCCCGAATTGAGTCTCGCGAACAGGCCTTTGATCTGACATCAGTTTCCGTTCGTCAGACGGCGGACTTGCTCGTTGACGAACTGACCGCACTTTCAGAAGCGCGGAACGTCTCACTGGAAGTTGACACATCCGCCGACGATGTGAACGTTAAAGCTGACGAACGAGGGCTCCAGACAATTCTTGAAAATCTGCTCAGTAACGGTCTCAAGTACACCCCTGAAGGCGGTCGCGTCGGCATCTCGTGGACCAGTGATGCCGCCCACGCTCTGATTTCTGTTCGGGATAACGGAGTGGGAATTTCACGCGAGAATCAGGCACGAATCTTCGAACGCTTCTTTCGAGCCGACAAAGCACGTACGCGCGAGATCGGCGGCACTGGCCTTGGCCTGGCGATCGTGAAGCACCTCGCCAGCTCATTCAAAGGCGAAGTGACCGTCGAAAGTGAAGTCGGAAGAGGCAGTACGTTCACACTCAGAATTCCGCTCTGGCAAAAAGCCGGCGAGTCTCCCATTTATTCATAAACAGCAGCGGACTTTTTATCTCCCAGTCGCTACCGTCGCCAAACGGGGGTTCCGCAGTCTGGCAACCGCAAAAATGTAGAATCTGTTTCATTGCTGCTGTCTTAAACCCCACTGTACGCAAGAAATTCTGTGGATTTCGCGCCGCAGACAGATGTCGCGACCTCGTTTGAAGTGCTGAGAGAATCTCGTAAGAATCACGATCTTCACCTTTCCTTCACACTCCCGGGACGTGGTAATTTGGACGCTGCATCGTTTATCAAACTGGCCTGCGAAATTATCGGCGGACTCGGCATTTTCCTGCTCGGCATGAAGCACATGTCAGACGGTATGCAGGCCGTCGCTGGCAATAGTCTGCGGCGGATGATTGGAGCAGTCACCAATCACCGAATCCTCGCCACGACCGTTGGCGTAATTGTTACCACTGTTGTCCAGTCAAGTTCGGTGACGACGGTCATGGTGATCGGCTTTGTAAACAGTGGCGTCATGCAGCTCGGCCAGGCAATCGGGGTGATCATGGGAGCCAACATTGGCACGACGATCACCGGCTGGATACTTGTTCTGAAGATCGGCAAGTACGGTCTTCCGCTGTTGGGAGCATCCTCATTCGTCTATCTGTTCTCGAAAGGCGACCGCTGGCGATACTGGGCTATGGCTCTGATGGGCGTCGGCATGGTGTTCTTCGGCCTCGAAGTTATGAAGGACGCCTGCAAGATCATCAAAGAGACTCCAGCATTCGAAGCCTGGTTCCAGAGATTCGACGCGAGTACCTACTTGGGAGTGCTCGGCTGCGCCATGGCAGGTTGCGTACTGACAGTCCTGGTTCAGTCGTCGTCAGCCACCCTGGGCATCACGATTTCTCTGGCCGTTCAAGGAGTCATCTCATACGAAACGGCCGCCGCGCTTGTCCTTGGAGAAAACATCGGAACGACGATCACGGCGTTTCTGGCTTCGTTAGGAGCGACCACAAATGCGCGAAGGGCCGCCTATTTTCATGTGATATTCAATCTAGTAGGCGTTTTCTGGATAACATTGATCTTCGGTTGGTATATCGAACTCATCCAGACTCTTGTCGACGGCAACGTCGCAGAAGCGGTCATGGTCGATGGCAAACAAACTTTTCCTTATACGTTGACGGCCATCGCAGCCACGCACAGCGTGTTCAACATAACAAACACATTAATTTTCCTTCCGTTCGTTTCAGTCTTTGAAAAAGCGCTTAAAAGGATCGTTCCGGCGAAAGGGTTCAAAGAGAAGCCACATCTGACTGACCTCGACATCCGCATCCTGGAAACTCCGTTGCTGGCGATTGAGCAGTCTCGCAAAGAAATCGAAAAGATGAGCGACGGGTGCTCGAAGATGCTCGACTGGTCCGCGGAACTTCTCCAGCAGGATGATCTAGACAAGGCTCTCGCAGACCGCTTGAGTCAGCGCGAGCAGGTTCTTGACTCAGTTCAGGACGAAATTTCCGAATTTGTTATTCAACTGCTTTCAGGAAACGTTCCACACTCTGTTGCGAATGAGGCACGTCAACAGATGCACATGGCGGACGAATTCGAGTCAGTCAGTGACTACATACTCGATCTCGACCGGTTTGATCGAAAACTCCGTCAATCAGGAGAACGCTTCTCGGAATTACAACGAGCCGACCTGGTAAAACTGAACTCACACGTTGCTGTTTATATGAACGAAGTCAACCAGGCCCTCGCTGCAGGAAATACGGCAGTCCTTACCAAAACTGATCCAACCGCAAAGAGAATCAAAGACGAAATCAAACAGCTTCGCACAAAACATCTGGATGGACTTTCGGCAGCCAACACTGACGGCGACACCACGGTCGCTCCCGTCGTGACCGTTGCCTGGCTGGCGTCTCTCAACGCGTTTTCAAAAATCCGCGAGCACATGCGAGAAATCGCCGAGGTCATCTCCGAAGCCAGGTAGCTGACGCATTTGCGTTAACACACCGCGGATTTTCAGTCCCAGTCATCGGCGAACTTTGCATTCTTGCGGGGCGAGACCATTCATGGTAAGCAGTGACCGCGCCGCCGTAACCTGATTGAGAACTCTTGGTTTCGTCGTTCTCTCTCGATTTGACGCCTCAATTGAACAACACGCAG
>CALGTK010000058.1 GCA_937904325.1 uncultured Planctomyces sp. | reverse complement strand
TATCGACTTCGCGACCTCGTCCTTCACGTCGTCGCGAGTCAGTTGCTGCAACAAAAGTAATTCAACATGAACCAACTCACGGAACTCACACGACGCCGATTTCTCGGAAACGTCTACTCGGGGCTTGGCGGTGTTGGGCTGATGCACTTGCTGGGTCGAGCGGCGGCGGCCGAACAACCCGCATGGGAAGCCGGACGCGGGCAGACGCATCATGCATCCAAGGCGAAGCGAGTCTTACAGATTTTCTGTCCGGGCGCGGCTTCGGCCATGGACTTGTGGGAGTACAAGCCTTCGTTGGAAAAGTATCACGGCAAGCCTCTGCCGGGCGAAGAGAATTTCGTGTCGTTTCAGGGCAAGAACGGCAACCTGATGAAGAGCCCGTGGGAGTTTGCTCCAGCGGGGGAAAGCGGCAAACTCATTACGTCAATGCTGCCGCAGATGGCTCGGCATGTGGATGACATCGCGTTCATTCATTCGATGCACAGCAAGACTAACACGCACGGGCCCGGCTGCGTGTTCATGAATACCGGGCATCCGACCGAAGGCTTTCCCAGTGCGGGCGCGTGGACCAGTTATGCGCTCGGCAGTGAGAACGAGAATCTGCCGGCTTATGTGGCGATTACCGATGTCCGAGGTGAGCCGCCCAATGGCAAGGCGAACTGGTCCAACGGATTCCTGCCCGCTCGGCATCAGGCCATCATGATGAGCGACCAGCAGCCGATTCGGAATATGGCTCGGCCCGATTCCGTTTCTGAAAGCGAAGAAGCCGCGTCTCGCAAACTGCTCGCTCGCTTGAACGGCAACTTCGCAGCAGCGAATCCGGCGGAGAGTGATCTGCAGGCTCGCGTCGCTGCGTATGAACTGGCGGCGAAGATGCAGCTCTCCGCGCCGGAAGTCTCCGATCTCTCGCGAGAGTCCGCCGTGACACACAAACAATACGGCACGCAGGATGAGAACCCGCTCATGGCGGCCTATGCACGCAACTGCCTGCTCGCGCGCCGGTTGC
This sequence comes from uncultured Planctomyces sp., assembly GCA_937904325.1. Classification (GTDB taxonomy): domain Bacteria; phylum Planctomycetota; class Planctomycetia; order Planctomycetales; family Planctomycetaceae; genus JABMPE01. The sequence continues at coordinate 3,639 of CALGTK010000058.1, read as the reverse complement.
TCGAACGTGATGTGCGTTATGTGAATCTGTATTGCGCCTCGCGAGCTTCCGGCGTAGATGGCCTGCTCAACTGGGATGCGCACAAGACGCTCAAGGCGGATTACGAACGGCACTGCCCGATCTTCGACCAGCCGACGGCAGCGTTACTGGCTGACCTGAAGCAATCGGGATTACTGGACGACACGCTCGTCTTATGGACAACCGAGTTCGGTCGCATGCCAACGCACCAGTCAGGCACAGCCGGCCGCGACCATAACCCGGACGGTTTTACGTGTTGGATGATGGGAGCCGGAATCAAAGGCGGAGTCAGCTACGGAGCCACCGACGAATTCGGCCGCCGAGCCGAAGTGAATCCGACGACTGTGTGGGACTTCTATGCCACAGTTCTGCACCTGCTCGGCTTCGAGCACGAAAAACTTACGTGGTACCACAACGGTCTGGATCGCCGCCTGACCGATGTGCACGGGCATGTGATCAAGGAGATTCTTGTATGAGCCGCATGAACTCCATCCTGTTGGAGACGAATATGACAAATCAGGTCACCAGACGAGACATGTTGAAGACTGCGGTGGTGAGCGCATCAAGTGTCGTCGCCGGGACGATCGCGCCGAACGAGGGTAGTGCGGAGACTCCGAACACGGCCGCCACGCAGGTTCCGGTCAAGTTCAGGAGTCCCGACTATCCGCGATTTCGTGGGCCGTTTCCGATTCTCTCCACTCCCTATACCGACTCCGGCGCGGTGGACTTTGAGGTGCTGGCTCGGTCGGCGCGATTTGTCGATTGGTGTGAGAGTCCCGGCATGATCTGGCCGCAGTCCAACGACAGCATCGACCTGCTGACCCGGGACGAAAAGCTCGAAGGGGTGGAGACGCTCGCCAGCACGGCCCGCGACCTGAAGACAACGGCTTTGTGTCTCGGTGTGCAGGGCAAGGACACCGATGACATGCTCGTCTATGCCCGGCATGCGAAGGAGCTTGCGTCCACCGCTGTCATTTCAAGACCGCCAGACACCGGCAAAACACAGGACGACCTGCGTCAGTACTGGCGAGCCCTCGCCGAGGTCATCACCGATCGCCCTGTGATGATCCAGACGCATGGTCGCCGCGGAGCCGCCACGCCAACGACGGCGCTGCTGATCGAACTAGCCAAAGAGTTCCCGAACTTCGGATATGTGAAGGAAGAATCCAGTCCGGTCATCCCCCGTATTCGTGCGTTGCTTGCCTCGCCGTCGATCCGCAGTGTCTTCAGCGCACGCGGCGCTTACGGGTGGCTCTACGAATCACGAATCGGGACGGAAGGACTTGTCACCGAACGCAGTGTCTACGCCGACATCCTTGCGGAGGTCTGGAAGCTGATGCGCAGCGGCTCCGATCCTGAAAGGCTTAAGGATATGTACGGCAAGTTGACGTTGATGTGGAACCTGCAAACCACTCACCCCGGCAACCTGCGCGGCTACAGCCTCCACCTGCTGAAGATGCGCGGCGTGTTCCGCAACATGATCTCGCGCGAATACGGTCCGGGCGGCAGCATTCCCGCCGAACCAATCGTGCGCAACCTGAGCCTCTCGAAAGAAGAAGTCGCCGAAATCGAATGGCGCTGGCAGTCGCTCAAGCCGTACCTGAGGCCCGGCACTTTCGATGGTTAACCACTGTGCAATCCATGAAACACACTCTCGCACTCCTCACCGCTCTGCTACTCGCTCCGCTGCGTGCGTTGAGCGCTGACGACGCGCCCGTTTCCGCAAGCAGAGCCGAACGCCCCAACATCGTTTACATCATTGCTGATGATCACGCCTGGACGGACTTCGGCTTCATGGGCAATGAGCGTGTCCATACGCCAAACCTCGACAGACTTGCCGCGCAATCCGCCCGATTTACCAACGGATATGTGCCCAGTAGCGTCTGTCGTCCGTCCCTGGTCTCGCTGCTGACAGGCTTGTATCCGCATCAACACGGTGTCCACTTCAATCATGGCCCGCCAGGAAGCGCCGGTTACAAGCGCATGACCTCGGCGGACGCGTATGTGAAAACGCGGCAGCGCGAATTCGAACTCATTCGTCAACAGAAGACACTGCCCGGAATTCTTCAAGCCGGAGCCGGATACCGCTGTCTTCAAACCGGCAAGTTCTGGGAAGGACATTGGCGAAACGGCGGCTTCACCGAGGGGATGACGATCTTCAAGGCCCCGCCGCGAAGTCAGACGTTCGGCGGAATCCGCAAGCTCGCCAGCGGTGAGATCGTCGCCCACGGAAACGGTGACATCGGACTCCAGATCGGCCGCGTCACTATGCAGCCGATCTATGACTTCATCGACGACTGTACGGCATCTGAAACTCCCTGGCTCGTGTGGTATGCACCGTACCTTCCGCATCAGCCTCACGATTCGCCGCAACGCTTCTACGATCTGGCCCGGAGCCGCCCGGGTGTCAAAGACCACGAACTCCCGTACTTCGCATCCATTGCTCAGTTCGATGAGACCGTCGGCCAGTTGATCCAATATGTCGGCAAACAGGGCCAGTTGAAGAACACCGTTTTCGTCTTCGTGTCCGACAACGGATGGCGACCAGGTCTGACCCCGCAGCGAAATCGCCCGGAAGAATTCGCACACACCGCGCGCAGCAAGCGAGCCCCGTTCGATGACGGCCTCCGCACTCCCATCCTGATCCGCTGGGATGGCGTGATTGCCCCCGCGACCTGGGAATCTCCGGTCAGCAGTATCGACCTGATGCCGACCCTTCTGGCGATTGCCGATATCGCGGAAAACCACCGGCCCCGGCTTCCGGGAGTGGACCTGCTCCCCGTCTGTCGCGGTCAGTTGAAGCCCGATGACAATCGCCCGATCTTCGGTGAGATTTACCCCGGCGATGCGACCAGTCTCAGCAATCCGTCTGCAGACATCGCTTATCGCTGGATTCGCCAGGCAAACCTGAAACTCATCGAGCCTCACAAACAGGCAGACGGAAGCGGACCATGGGGCGGCCATCTGCAGACAACGGCCCTGTTCGATGTGAAAGCGGATCCGTTCGAAAGACACGATCTGGCGAACCTGGCGGAACACAAACAAGATGTCGCAAGACTTCGTACTCAGCTCGATCGGTGGTGGAAGCCAAATGAGCTTGAAATCTCTGATCTCGAAACCCGCGTCGTAGCCAAAGCAGACGGCCGTTGGTTCGGCCGGGCGACCGTGGAACGGACCGCCGAGGGCACGTTGGTTTTGTGCTATCGCGGAGCATCGCGACACACCGGCTCGGACGGCGTGATTCATGTGCGTTTTTCCAGCGACGGAGGTCAGAACTGGTCCAACGCGGATCACGCGACCGATGGCTCGCCGATCGCCGGTTTCCCGATTTCGTTTGCAGGCGACGATGCGTTCGAGCCGTATCTCTATGCCGCGCCGAATGGCCGGATCATCCTTCATGTCTGGCGGACGACCGGACGCAATCATCGCGAGGGCAAGGGTACGTGGCAGACGGATTCCGCTGATGGCGGGCAAACGTGGAGCCAACTGCGCCGGGTTGATTTCGTTGGGATCGACAACGATGATTACTGCTATGCAACGGACGACCACACCACGATAGACGGGACGATCTACACCAGCCTGCGCGAATACGTCGGCGGCGAGCAACGCTGGCGTTGTCGG
>CALGTK010000057.1 GCA_937904325.1 uncultured Planctomyces sp. | reverse complement strand
TGTCATGGTAGTTGAAATTCCGAGCTGCGCGTGGCACCAGACACTCTGTCTTGCGCGTCCACAGCAGTGACTTCGAAGGCGTAAATGCTGCCGAGAAGCAACTGACGGCGGAGATTCAGTTGGCAGGAATCGTCTGGTGTCTGAATGGCTGCATACGGTTGGACAAGTGTCGTCGGCCAGATTTCGCCGGATTGAATGAGTACGGGAGTCACACGATACGCGACGGCATTCGTCGACGCTGTCCAGGTGAGCGTGCCGTCTTTGAACTTCAGATCAGAGGGTGGATTGAGGGCTTCTGCTGGCAGTGGTTCAGGGCCGACTCGCAGATGCCAGGCATCGATCCTGCGGTTTGCCGGACTGGTCATGATAAGCCTGTCGTCGCCAGCGACCGCCACGCCGACATTTCCGCCCGTCAGGCTACTGATAACAAAGGCACGACTCCAGTTGCGACCGGTCCCATCGTCGGAGAGATACACGCGGCAATGGTTGCGACTCAACGCGGTTGTGAGTGTGAGGATACCATTGTTCAGCAGGTGTAAGGTGGGCAGCTTGCCGGCAAACGGAAGAACTTTCGGTTGCTCCCATGTCTTGCCGCCATCGGTTGAACGCACTGAGGCGAGTTTGGATTTTACCGTGCTGCCGCTGCGAACGATTGCCATCAGGTCGCCATCCCTGGTTGGCGAGACGGTCGCCTCCAGCCAGGGTGTGGTAACCCGGGCTCCCGATTGGATCATCGCGACGGCGGTGGTGATGACGGATCGAACCTTCCACAACCGACCGCCATCGTTGCTCTGCAACAACACGACCTTGTTGCCTCGCTTGCTCCAGGTGTAAGCTGGCATCATCAGCAAGCCATCTTCACCGTCGATGATGTGCGGCAATGGTCGAGCGATACCGCCGATTTCTGGCGGGCATTCGATCCTGGCTCGTTCAAGTTTCCAACTCTGCCCGCGATCGCTGGACATGGCGATCTGGTATGCGTCGGCAGGGACGTCGGGCAGCTTCGCATCACGACGCGTTTTGGGATCGGGTACCCATTTGATTCCGAAAGCGAGCAGGTCGCCGCTCCTGAGCCTTTCCGCCCAGAGGTCGATCGTTCCGGCTATGGGCCAGTTGTCGCGGCCTTGTGTCCAGGTCATGCCGCCGTCGGTGGAAATCGCCGATGCCGTTCCGTTCGAGCCGCCGAAGTCATCCGGGTGATTCGGATAGAAATTCAAAACACGATCTCCCGCGATCACCGGATGGCCACCTCCTGTGATCCCTTCACGCTGGACCAACGTGACGCGCGGACTGGCCACCACTTCCAATTGATTGACCTGCTCACGTGGATTTGCCTCGAGGTATCTGCTGAGGGACGTTCCAAGCTGAGCACCAACTTTCATGTAGCCCTGCTGAGTACTATGCGGGGTATTCCAGACGGTTTCTAAAGTCGTCGACAGAATGTGACTGGACGTGTGGTTCCGTACCCAGTTGGCACTCATTCGATTTCGCTCTTCGTCTGTTTTTACGTATGTCGCGAATTTGTATCGGGGCTCTAACGGAAGTGGTCCCGAGATGGCCGATGCACAAAACGCCTGCCATCGTGCGTGGTTTTGCTGTTGAATCGCAGGGAGCTTGTCGAGATTGGCCGGACCGAAGAAATAGGGGCGGCGTTCACTGCCTCCAGGATTGTGAAGATCAATAAAGACGTCGAAATTTCCGTCGGCATTCAGTTTGAGAATTCGCTTTTGAGCGGCGGATACTTCCGGATAGTGCGGCATGTCGTCCCAATCTCGATTGTGATCACGAGGCACGGCATCTTTGCCACCTGCGCCCATTGCAACGTTGTCCACGTCCATGATCGGCACGTAGAACACTGTGGCGTTGCGGCGCAGATTGGCGGCGGCTGGATCATCGCTCGCCAGCCACTCTACAAATCCCTGGCCTACCCAACTGGAACCAGCCTCCCAGGCATGCTGTCTCGCCTGAATCCAGACGCCGTATCTGGCGGCATTTTGCTCGTTCGCATCGCCGATGCGGATTCCCTGAACGGATCGTCCACCACGAGTTTTCGCTAACTCAAATAAGGTGGAACCGGGTAGTCGTGACTTGAGCGACTGCAGAACTTTGTCCGCTTGCGTTGGTAGAAATGGCGGGCCCCATGCCAGCCAGAATGTTTCGGCAGGGACCTCGATTCTGTACGTTGCTGTGCCATCTTCTTTCCGACATGTCGGTGTCTGGGACCAGGTCACGTTATCGACACTTACTGCCGCCCGATCAGGTTGAGACCAGGCCGCATTGAGGACCCGCCCCGATTTGTACTCACTCTCGCTGGCAGTCAGCTTCAGTGTGATGAACTGTCCTTTCTGTGCGCCTTCGACTTTCAGATACCACCAGCAGGGCCAGCCCCGCTCCGACTGAGTTTTTGGCGTGATGTGGATGACTCCGGATTTCCTGTCGATGGACTTCACGGTTGCAGAGCCGCCCGGAAAATCAGTCGTCACGGCAATGTCTGCTGAATCTGTCTCGGCGTAAACCGACAACGTCGCGCAGATAAGACAAGCTGCTAATAGAAGCTTCATCGGTATTCTCAGTTCGTCGCGGATTAATGGACGGATTTGTAGAACAAGTTTCCCGACTATGGTCGCCAATTGACGTCGACGGAATCTGACATATTCGCCTTCGTTAACTCCACGAGATCCGGCAGATCGTAATGCTTAAGCACGCCGTGAACTGCATTGACCAGTTGATTGTAATGCTCCGGTTCCGACACCACTTCAGTCCATGAGCGAACCATTTTCTCTACTCTGATCCGTTGGAATTGCTCGGGTGCGAGCGCGGCGACATGCAATGCGGGGATGGCTGCCTCTTCGACGCCGATCAGTTCAACCTTTATATCACCGAAGTGACGCGTCCACGAAAGCGCGTCGGCAATTCGCATACGGACAAAGGAATCACCCATGAGATAGGCAGTGAAGATCTCCTGGTTGTCGAGGCCGAACCGGCCGTATCCCCAGGTCCGTTTGTCGTGCGGAACATCCGTTAAACCGATTCCGCTCAATTCGGCGGACAGGACCTGCTGGCCCTGTTTCACCAATGCGATGGGAACCTTATCGGCCGCCATTCCCTTGCCGTGCAGGTAGAGGACGTGCCCGGTGATTTCACCTTTCGGAACATAGGACTTTGCGGCGAGCTGAATTCCATCCGTCCGGTGCATTAAAATGTCGTTGATTGAGTAACTGTTCGCGTCCACCGAGCCGGTCGTTTCAAACCTAACGGAGCCAATCTCCGTCAGGCCGATCGCCTGGTGGATGATGTGGCGTTTCTCATTGGCGGACGCGGCTCGCCACTTCTCCTGCCGCAGCTTCGTCAGAGCGGTGGCCTTGTTGGTGTTCATGTGAAAGAGCGAGCGTTCGCCATCCATCAACATCACCTGTCCGCGTGGAGAACACTGCAGTTGTTCGGCCGTCCAAACTGGCTCGCTGAGGGAACGAAGAAACTCGTCGGTGACCTTTGCCGGCCATTCGGAACGCGGCTTTTCCCAGATCACTTTTTCGTGACCGACCAGCCAGCGATGCATCCAGCGGGCTACGGCTTCGCGGTGCTGAATGTAGTAACCGTGTGGCACATCCGCCTCATGCAACGCGACCCGTTCAGGAAAGCCAAGGTGCGAGTAAAAACGGTTCGCCTGCTGGAAAACTTCACGTGTGCCGCGGATGTCAAACGTCGAATCTCGCGTGCCAGCGCAGATCAGGATTGGAATTGGCGCATTCATCATCACGTAGTCAGCGGCGTCCATGCCAAAGGCGACCTGGGAGAAAATGTTCTGTTCCGCATCTTGCGGGCCCTTCGTCTCAATCAGTTTTTGTAAGGTCGTCAGGTAGCTCCCGGGTGACGCAGCGATGATCCTGTCGTCAAGCGCCATGAGGTATGAGGTCAACGTACCACCGCCGGAATTTCCTGTGCACCCGATCCTGTCCGCCTGGATATCCTGACGGCTTTGCAGATAGTCGATGGCTCGCATTCCATCCCAGATGCGATACTGGGCGATGTTCTCGCCAAGCAGGATGCTTCCAATCCCCATCAGCGTGTGCTCGGTCGTACAGAGATGCCGAACGGATGGATGCGGCACGGCGAGCTTGCGCGGGATGTCTTCAAAATGCGCATGGCCGCCGTCACGGTCAATTACCTGATAACGCTCTCCCTGACTGACCGGGTCATAACACAATGCTGCCATACCGTTGCGTGCAAAGAGTATCGCCGCACGCTGATACTGTCCCGATGCCTTGCCCGTATGGCTATGCCCACACGGAATGAGGATCGCGGGACATGGTTTCTGAGTTTCAGGCAGATAAAGCGAAGCTGTGACATGATGCCGCGGACGGCTTTCAAAGATCACTTTCTCAATGCGGTATCCTTTGCCCTGCAGTCGCCCGGTGACGCGAGCGTTGAGCGGCGTTCGTTCTGGAAACGCCCCAATTTGCCGGCGAAAGAACGAGCGCCGCTCATCCTGCCACCGTCGCAGATCGGCCTCTCCGTTCAGGTTTTCAAACGCCGCAGTCCGCGCCAAAGTCATCGTGGAAAATTGCTTCTTCAGTAAATTGCCTAACGTCGCCGCCGACGGTTTTCTGTGTTCTGAGGTATTGTCAGCAGCATGCAAAGTGACAGTGATCACGCATAAAATCGGGAACAACAGATAGCGAAAGAGTGAGCGGGGTGGCTTCATGTTCTGGCTCGCAAAAAACAGTCACTTTGTGAATTTAATACCTGGTTGCTGTCCCACGAATTCATGGACGGCGCATAGTCAGAATGATACAGCACATTGTCGCGTCATACATTCAGTGATCGAGTTCGAAACACCGCGACGAAGGATTTCCTGTCTCGCGGCGGTGATCGCGACCGCCCATCGAAACCGTATTGAACCTGCCTCAACGCGAGGATTACCGGCAACGGCGTGTTGCTTTGAAAGACACACTCGCGCACAGGCCAATTGGTCCAACCTACTTTCCTGTCCCTTCGAAACACCACAGATTGCCGGCGAAGTCATGCACAAGGAGCAGGTTGCCGGTGACGGCGGGAGCCGTTTTGATTGGAGTGCCGAGGCGGTGTTCCCAGACGATTTTTCCATCGCGGGTGATACCGCGGAGTGACGTGTCGTCGTGGCCGAACCAGGCGATGTCGCCGGCGACGACGGGGGTTGAGCTTCCGCTCATGGCCTGGCGGCGGGAACGGTGGAAGCGATCGGGCTCGCGGCCGCATGGGATGGTGTGCAGCGTCTTGCCGGTTTGCAGGTCGAGAATCACCAGGTCAGTGCCGTTGACGAGAATTCGATCACCCCACACGACCGGAATGGCGTTCTGATAGCCGGCGTTGGCGATGCCTTTCTGCCAGACCAGATCGCCAGTCGCGGCATCACGGACTCTGATTCCGCTCGAACCGTTGTAGATCAGTTTTCCGGCAACCACGATCGGGGCTGATGTCGAACGCGAGGACTCATCAAAACTGTAGAGTTGCTTGCCGTCGGGTAGGTGGATCGCACTGCCGCCGCCTCGACGGACGGAATACATCACGTCGTCGAACACCGTTGCGAAGGACGCGTAGTAGCCAGTGTCGCCTTGCAGCGTGGAGAGCCTTTCGCCGCTGCTGTAGTCGAGCAGATACTGCGGCTTCTGCCAGTCGGTCACCAGCAGGCCAAAGCGCGTCGGGATGGGCGGTGTGTTGTTGATCGCCAGGGGGCGGCCTGCAGCGTAGCTTGACTGCATTGGCTTGCTCCAGAGCAGGCGACCGTTGTCGGCGTGCCACGCGGCAACGTTGCTGTCTCCGGTGATTGCGTAGACGTGACCTTTGTGGACGCTGACCGGGCCGCGGATGTCGCCATGCGGGGAATTGGCTTTCCAGAGCACCTCTCCGGTAGTAGCGCTAAGACACAAAACTCCCGCTTCGGGAGTGCCGGCATTTGGATTTCCGACGGAGACGTACACGCGACCGTCCGCTACGACTGGCGAGTTGTGCAGCACGTGAGCGCTGCCGGTGTGAGTCACCCACAGTGGAAAAATTGCCGCTGATGGACCACTTTTATGTACTCTTGGCGGACTGCCGGACAGGACGGTCGGAAAGTCGGATGTCGGGAGCTCAAGTGCCCGGCCCTGTCGTTCGACTTTCACGGTCTGCCGGCGTTTCCAGGTGCTGCCGGCTATGTCTGTCGCGGTGAGGTCGACAATCCATTCGCCCGGTTCGCGAGGATTAAATTCGCTGTGCCATGACCAGTCGCCCTGCTGCTTGAACTTCGCGGTCGATTGCGTACCGCGGGGTGATGTCATGCGGCCGGTCACAGATTTTACTTCGAGTGCCGTATCATACGCCAGAACGACAAGCGGCTGTTTCCCGGTTCGAGCAGTGGCCCCCGGAGAGACGACCTGCAGTCGTTTGTACTGACCAGCCACGCGGAGCCGTGAGCGGACTCCGTGGGGCGTGACGATCACCCAGCGATACGTGCGAGAATATGCTCCCCAGTCGCGTCCGCGGGCTGGAGCACTATTGAGGACCGGCACGCCGCCTCGACTGCCTGCCTGTACAACGTGCCAGTGGGCTCCGATCTGACAGATGACGTTGATGCCCTCCTCACGCCGCAGATCGAACCAGTCTGCACTGAGCGGGTAGTGCGAGACCGCGATGACGGGCGTCTTCGGCGGCAGCGATTTCAGGTCGGCCTGCAGCCAGTCGCTCTGCCGTTCGCGAGCCGGTTGACGCAGGTAACTCGTCTCGGACACGAGCTGAATGAAATGCACGCCGCCGTAATCCCACGAGTAGTATGGCGGCCCGATCCGCTGCTCAAAACTGACCGTGCACCGCGGGTCGAGGCAGTTGCCGTCGTGTCCGCCGAAGCCCTCATAGACGGGAATCTTTGACTGTCCGCGGATGAAATCGTACATGTCCCATTCGTACTGCGAACCGGCCATTGTCAGGTCGCCGGCCGTCGCGAGAAAAGCCGGTTTACCAAGACGCGGCAGCGCCGGTGCCGACGTCACCTGGGCGTAATCCTTCGCCGTAGGAATCATCTGTTCGATATTCGTGAATTGACTGTCGCTCGCCGTCATGAACCAGAACTCGCGTTTCGCTGAGGCCGGGTCACTCACGAGTCCGAAATTAACGGAGTACTCGACGCGCGGCTCATCAAACGGAATTCGCTGAAAGAATAACCCCGTCGCCCGGAATCCCGTCGGCCGCGTCACGACAACAAATCGATGATGCGGATTTTCATCAAAGCGAATCTGAAACTGAAAGCCGCCGTCGTCACCGGTCCTAACGACTCGCTCACCATCCGTTACATTGACATCCACAAGTCCGGCTTCGCCGTCGTCCTGTGCCCCGTTGCCATTGCGATCATCGAACACAATCCCCGAAACGATCGCCAGACGAGGCTTTGCAGCGCCGAGTTCCGGCTCAGGCCGCTGCGGGATCTTCTTCCGGAGTGCAGTTAGCTCGCCGTCATTAAACCCTCGCAGAAGATCAACGGTTGTCGTGAGTCTCGTATCGGAGACCGGCGATTCCGGACCGGTGTTTTGAGCCAGCGCAGTGTCAGGCAATTGCAACAAAAGGACCAGACATGTGAAATACAGGGTGATTGAACGAGTAATCGCAGTCATTGAGTTTCCGGATTTGCAAGGCGGCGCAGATAGAAATTTCCAATGGACGAGCAGCAATAGGTCCTCTATCTGCGATTCGATTCAGGGTGGATTGCGTTGCTGACATGCTATGTGAATGAATCAACTTTTTAAGTTGTAGCTTTACTTGCCACAGCAACTTCTGACGCCGGTGGTCTGTAGCCAAGGGAACGGTGTAGTCTGACTGTGTTGTAAGGAACTCTCCAGCGTTCGGTCAGCACTTGTGCCTCTGGCAGAGTGTCAAACAGTTCCACGTAGAGCAACTCGTCTTGTAGCTTACCGTTGAATGATTCAACGAAGCCGCTCGAATTTACCCTTCGAAAGCTTCAACGACTTTGTGCGTTACCCGCGAACGGAAATCGGTGAACGTGTCGAAGCAACCGGTGCCATCACACGCTCCCGGCGATCCTGCTCTGGACGGAACTGTCGATACTCCGTTCGAATTGATCGAGCGACTCACCATATCGAGACGAGCCGAACAGGTCTTTATGTGACAGGTGTTCTACTTATTTATGAGCCGCAACCAAACGCCTGGCGACCCGAAGACGCGTCAGGATGCCCACAAAAAATTGGCTGACGGCATTGCTACAGGATATCCCAAAGATCGACAACTGAAGACATCCTGCGATCCACGCAATCCCTGTGTGTCGGTGTTGGAGCCAGGACTCCCAGGAAAAGGATGGTAACTGTGCTCTTTAGGAGTACACTCAATGTGCGTGGGAAGTTACGGCCTGGCATGGTTGCTTCCAGGGGTCTGTCGAATCATTAAAGACTGGATTAGAAGAGAGGAGTCAGCCGATATGTGATCGCTCCTCAGATTAGGCAAATCGAGTCGATCAAAAAGTGGATCTGTGGAAAAGCAGCCAGGCGATATACCTTGCCCCAGAATGAGGAGAAACAGAATGCTGGCATATGTCGAATACGACCTGACTGGAAATCTCGCATTTGCTTTTGGCAGTTTTGCGGCGATGGCCTCGCTGGTCCAGATGTTTCAGATCGGTGCGATGCGTCGTCTGATAGCGTCACTGGAAGACCGCCTGTCATCTCAGAAAGACGAACTGGACGTAAATGCAGCGAAAACTACACCGGGGTAAATTGTTTTGGCGATGAGCAACGGCGTTGCCACCAGGTGAGCTGCAGGTTGGGCTACTCGATTTGACGGGTTCCATTACACCCAGCGTTTTACGATGTTTCCTGAGCGGGGTTTGAGTCCCTCATCGCCCACCGGAGCGATTTCGATCAGCCTTCAGATGAATCACTGGCCATCAGGACTGCGATCAGTTTTTGATCAAGCTGACCGTCATGTGTCCACCCGGAGTCCAGAATACCAATTTTTTCAAGGGCTTCTGCCAGTACTTCAAGTCCAGGCCGGGTAATTCAAAAGACTTGTTGGTTCAACAAACCAATAAGTCGTTTTTTGTCTGGCTTGCGCAGTTTCAACGGTACTGAACTGTCGGATTCGCTGACGTTTCGTGACAGCTCCCCTGCGAATTCTTCGAAAGGTCGTGGTTCCAGCTAAGTGCGTCTGGAAAACGGCTATTCAGGACTTCACGCAGCTCGCTGACGTCGTCGACGCGCGGGCGCCGCTTGTCGGCGTCGAGTTGTATTGCGAGCTTTTCGAACCGTTGCCTTTGCGCGACCGGGCTTCAAGGCGTTGGCCTGAATCAGTTCGAACTCAGCCAGCATCTCTGCAGCATCCGCATACCGGCGGCGAGGATTCAGCTCGATCGACTTCTGCAGAAATACGATGAAGTCGCCACTCGTCGATCTCTTCAAACGAGCGTGTCCTTCCAACGGCCATTCAAACGGCCATTCTGGAAGATGCCCGGTCATCAGCCGATAGATTAACAAGCCAAGCGAAAAGACATCAGAACGCAGTGACGGTCGACCCATTGCCTGATCCGGAGACATGTACCCGACCGTCCCCGACCCTGAACCATGCACCGTTCGACGAGCGATTCGGGCAATTCCAAAATCTGCTAATCTCAGCCGATTGTCCGGAAATAGAATAAAGTTTTCCGGTTTAATGTCGCAGTGAATGATCTTGCGCTCATGAGCGTGTGCAACACCCGCAATCATTTGGCCGGTCAGATCCATGCGTTTCTGCATGGTCATCCGTTTCTGCCAACGATCCAGCAGCGTCGCCTCACCCAAAGGGGAAGCAATGACAAAACGATCGTCGATGATGCTTGCATCTTTGATTGGCAGCACGTTTGGGTGATCCAGCTTTGCGGCCAGCCTTGCTTCGTTCCGAAATGTCCGCAGAGCATATTCGGTGATGTGCTCGTCATGCGGAACCTTCAACGCGATGCGAATTCCTTCGATCGTGTCGAACGCTCGATAAACGGCGGCAAACCCTCCCAGAGCCAGCCGCTTTTCGATTCGATACTTGCCGATGTACTGTCGCGCTTTGAGCAATGTCTGGTCCCACTCCATTTAGCCATTTTTTGCCGGCAGACTGACATCTCCATCAGTCACGCCCGGCCGAACTCGAATCTCCAGAGAAATTCGCCATCAACTCTTCACTTCATCCTCACAGCAGAAGTAGAGTGACGGTTGGTATTATCGTTCGAAGTCTCACATTCCTTAACCAAGACATGACACGATCTGCTGATTTCGAAGGATGAATTTCGAACTGTATCATTCACTTTGACCAGGGCCGTTGACGGAACCAGGCATCATCGATATTCGGCCTCGTTCGTCTCAAACTGAATCAGTGCCACGGATACTGAGAATATGGTCGGTAACCCGGGCGAATTGACGGCAGAAAACGAACGGTAATGTCTCGTCTCGTTTCCTGCGGGGGGAGAACTGCAGGAGCCACAATGATTGGGTGAAGCTGTCCGAGCATGATCTCCATCGTGGCCTGATGCCGGTACGCTGGATTGGCGTCGTATTCTGTTCGTCTGAACGGGATGGAGTTGTAAATTTCTCGATAGCTGCGTGAATCTTTCCGAGTCGCCCCAGATGCCGAGTAGGCTGTTTTCACCGCAACTGGCTTTGAAGGCGTGGCGGAAGCAAGCGTTCCGGCCGTTAACGAGCCGTTGGCCAGCATCGCTCGTTTCTTAGCCGCAGCTACCGACCGAATCGCTTTGTCCGCTGCGGCTTTCGCAGTCTTTGAAGGGGCGTTTTTCAAAGCGCGTTTTCTCTGCCACTCGGTACGGGCCTTCTCGCTGGCCGTTTCTTTCGCCAGGGGAGCGGCGACTGGCTTCGTCTCGGCGGGCTTCTCCGCAGCAGACTTTTCCTTTGCAGCTTCCTTCTTCTTCGAAGCGTGTTTCGCCCTGTTTGACGGCTTCGCCCGTTTCTTCCGGGTCTTTGCGTTGTCGGACTCCTCTTCCTCGTACGGAGCCACCACAATCGGAGCTTCGTTCTCATATTCAGCGATCTGACCAGCTGGTGTCTGACCAGCCGGAGCGATCACCACCTTGACCGCTTCACTCACCTGCGGAACGCCTGGCACGATTTGAATCGCCGAGGCCTTTTCGATGTCGGAAACAGCTCGTCCCGCTCCATCAGCGTTGGCATTGGACGAGGTCGAGAACAAAGCACAGGCTGCCGCAACAGCAGCCAGCATCAAACAGCGGAATTCAGGGTTCGTCATGACGACATCCTTCAGGCAAAGTCCAGCGGCGAAACATTCGGCAGACTCAAGTCCATACAAACTCAAGTCCTAACAAACCCCACCCTTGCGATCAGAGCGGCGCATCAGCGAAACCGTTGAAACCGGTAAAATCCAGCAAGCCCCCCCAAACTATCGAGCACTTGTAAGGACTGTCAAACTCCAGTCCGCTCTCCGCCCCTTACTCTGCATAATTCGCGATCACATCCTGACAAACTGCTCACTCCTGCCTCACGATCATGCCAGACAATGGTCGCTTACCCACGAATGGCACAATCGTCCCGATACATTGATCGAACGCCGGGCAACTCTGGACGGGACATGGCAGGAAAAAGGACGAGGCAAAGAGGCGTGTGACTCACCGCAGAGGGTTACAAGCAGCCATCAGTCACCACAGCAACGCGCGCGTCCCCGGCCTGAACCGTCCAGTCGACCCGGGTTTGGCGTCGCCACTTCGGGATAGCTGTCACACCCGGGTTCCGGCACGATGTCGTCAGGGAAATTCAGAAAAATTCGGCCGATCATCATCCAGCAGCGAAGCACCGGACAGCACGCAACAAAGCAACAGACTCATTCGTAACATCATGCAGCATTTGCGCATGGGGAATCAGCGGATCGATCATGTTGGCAAGGCACGACACACCTCTGCTTAAGTCAGCTTTACTTACCTTCCGCGGCCCATTTCCTCATCACTGCAATGTTGTCTTCGATGATCTTCAAGTGTGCCGGAGTGCTACGTCGTTTGATCGTACTCAAGTAGATGGCCATATCGCTGTCGTACATCTTCTTTGATTCGGCGACACGGCCATTGTCGTTTGTTTCTTCCATCCATGTGTCGAGACGACCTCGCAGTTGTTTAAGCTTGCCGGCAAATGCAGGATCATCAGCAAGGTTGTTGATTTCATGCGGGTCGTTGTTGATCTCGTACAGTTCTTCCTTTGGACGAACTTCCCGCATCACAAGCTGCTGAATTTCATTCAACGTACCGGTCTTATGAGACTCACGGATTGCGATCAGGATGGCCTTCGCATCTTTGTATGCACACGGCTGAAGGTACGGTCGGTTGGGCAGGAAGTTGCGGATGTATTTGAACTCTCCCGTGCGGACTGACCGCATATGATCGACCGTTTCGTCACAGCGATCCCGAGCTGCAAAGACCGCCTCACGCGGCGAATAATCAGCAGAGAGAATATCACGAGCCTGCATGTACTTCGGGATTTCAATTCCCGCTGCGGCCAGAGAAAGAGCCGCAATATCGATGTGCTCGACGACGTCCTTCCGGACAGTCCCGGCTTTAACACCGGGACCGGCAATGACCATCGGTACATGCAATCCTTCGTCGTACATGAACTGCTTCCCGCGCGCGTGACTGATTCCGTGGTCGGTCATGAACAGCACGAGCGTGTTATCACGCACGCCTTCCGCTTCAAGTCGCGCAAGTACGTCGCCGACCATCGCGTCCGTCATGCGTACTGAATCGAGATACGCCGCCCAGTCCCGTACGATATTCGGATGATCAGGATAGTATGGCGGCAACTTGACAGCACTGTTCGGCGTCCGGCTCCCAAAACGTTTTTCAGCAGCTCTGGAAACTTTTTCCCAGCCAGAAGCATCTTTGCCTCGCAGCTTTCCACCTGCTGTCTGAATCTGAGCGAAGAATGGCTGCCCCTTCTTTCGCTTTGCCCAATCGTTTCCATCATAGACCGACTTGTCCCACTCAAAGTTGTAGTCAGTCTTGCCGAGCCTGCCATTCATCGGCCATCCGGTAATCGACGTGTGATAACCCGCTTCCTGAAACAGTTTTGGAACCAGTTGGATCCCTTCCGGCAATTTAATCTTAAGCTCGCCTCGACCGCTTCGATGATGATGAGCGCCGATGCTGGTTTGGTACATGCCGGTGATGAATGCCGACCGGCAAGTCGAACATACCGGAGCCGTGACGTAAGCATTCGTGAATTTAATACCGCTCGCGGCAAGTCTGTCGACATTCGGCGTCTGAATCGCAGTCTCGCCGTAACAGGAAAAATTTGCTGACATATCGTCCGGAATAATCCAGACAATGTTCGGACGCTGCTGGTCGGCAGCATCAATCGTCTGAGGCGAAAATTCGCTCAGCGTAAGACAACCAATGATCAATCCAGCAAGCCACCCAGACTTCATCTCACGCCATTCAATCATTTTGAAAATCCTGTAAACGCGAGACACCAGTCGAAGGTAGTCGTTCGCGGAAAGATAAGGAATCGGATCAAACTCGAAACCCTGATTCGTCGGTACGAACTAACGACCATATCCTGCGGCAGGTGTTCCGTCAGCAGTCAAATTGCCACTCGCCCAAAGCAGACCTCGCACGACGAAATCGAGATACCTGGCATCCGCAACGGTATCGTTCTGGTGACCAAGGGACGTACTGAAGATTCGAGTTTTCTTTGGACCGAACTCATTCGTCCAGGCGATCACCGCCGTGGCTTCTCTGGACGGTGCGTTCGGATTCTTCTTCAACGCTTTTCTGTTCGGCGGGATTACCTGATTCCCAGTCACCAAAGCAGTCGCTCCATCGAAGATTCGAACGTTGTTGTAGAGCTCTTCATTAACCGTCGTCCAACGTTCAAACCCCTTGGTGATGGGATGGTTCGGATCCATAAAGATCACATCGATCGGAAACTTCGGGCCGTGCCCTGTCGACTGCAGGCCAAGCATTTCGTACCAGCTCGCATTATCTGCTCCCAACTCAACCGGACTTCGGAAATCGCCCCAGCGATAACTATGCATGGCACAGTGCAGATTGACGGCCGGAACGCCGTTTTTGTGAGCGTTCAGAATCCGGTCAACATACGGACGTTCGGTCACGTTGGCCGAACATTCATCATGGAGCACTACGTCGTAGCCTTCAGCCCAATCGTCTGATTCATATATCTCAAAGACAGCCTTCGTTGATGTATCTTTGCTCAGGATTACTGTGACCCTGGCATTGATTCGATTCTCGATCCCATTTTTGAGCAGCTTCGTCTGAGTGGAGTAGTCGTGACAGCAGCCGCCCGCTACCAGAAGCACCTTCAAGGGAGCAGCTTTTGTCGTTGGTTCCTTAGCGGTCGCGACACTACCGCTCAGGACTGAGCACGCAACCAAAGCGATGGTAGAGAACGAAATGTGGAGTAACTGCTTTTGCATGGTATACCTCTGGTACGGGAGTTAGCCGAAAGTGGCTATTGTGCTGACGTCAAACAAAACGAACAATCACTTCTTCAAATTGATCCTCAACTCAGCATCCGAACTGGTCGCCACAGGAACAACGCCGTTAACGGTCGACTGATTCGCAATATTCCTGCCGACCTTCACCGTATGCTTCCCCTTCGAGTAAACCGGCGGTTTGAAACGATTCGATGTTGCGCGGACCGTGTAGAGAATTTCGCCAGTTGTTTCTTCGATCACTTGAATGACCGGGTGATTGGTTCCTGAAACAACTAACTCAGGCAAATGCCCAACACGTTTTCGTCCGTCATTGTCACGATAGTCGAACGTGATCGGCCAGCCTGGATACTGGGCCCTGTCTCCGTCCGATACGTCGGCAAATCGAGGCCAGCACTCGGCGGTGATCTTCTGCGTCTTCCTGTTAAATCGAACGATGCCGAATCCATCGCCTCGCTGCGTTTCATCGCGTCTATCTGGCGGATTCGCATAGGCCATCATTGAAATACGATTGCCAAGCCCGTCGAGAAAATCTCCAGTCCACGGCAGCGGGCTATTGGCGATTGGATTCGGACCGGACTTTTCGTCCTCCGGCCACCACCAGCGACCATAAATCGTGTTGACGATCGCAGGGCTCGTGAATGAGTAAGGGCCGTCACCAAACTGATCGATGCCGTGTTTTACGAAAACAGCCAGGTGCTGATCACCGCAAAGATGCGGAGCCCATGCCCGCCGAATTTCTTTCAGGGCCTTGTTACGTCCCTGCTGTGGCCAGGCGTTGCTGTCGAGGTCAGCCAGCAGTCGATTGTTTTCGGAACCGTGCAAGTGGACGGCGCCACAGAACGCTGTCTGCGAAAGCACACATTTCATCTCAGCATCGGTCCAGTCCTGACTCCACTGATTGAGAAACTCAAGCTGGCGATCACCAAGCAATTTCAATTCCGGAAGATCGACCGCGGCGCGATCGTATTTCGGGTTGTTGATGTGGTCTGGACGCGGCCCCATCTTCGGGATTTTCCCTTCCGGGCCACTCTTGAACTTTCGATCTTCGATGATCGCAAAGTTGATCCCGCCGACAGTCAGATCTGTGTAATAGACTTCCATCCCACGATCGATCGGCGTTGGATCGTACGGATCGGGAAGATGCCACGTCTGGCAACGCTGCACCATGTTGACGTACTTTGCCGGAAAAAAATATCCGCCACTCGGGCCAGCCATGGTCGTCGCGCGAATTCCGTTTTCTCCCCACAGATTCGCCTGCCCGATGTCGTGATCATCCGGAATCGTGATAACCGGACGATCTTTCAGCAGGTCGCGAAATTGAATGCCGAATTCGAGCCACCCATAGGTGTGCTCAGTGTGGTGGTAAGACTGATCGCCGGCGAAGAATAGAACATCCGGGTTCAGCTTCTTCAGGTTGTCGATCATCTTCGGACGCGGCCCTGGCGTACGCGAGCTGTTGCACGACATGTTGCCGACGACGATCACTTCCTTATCGATCGGGTCCTTCCTGATCAGACCTTCGAACTGAGCTTTCTCGCCATGTCGAACACGATAGACAACGTCCTTCGTGTTGTCCCATTCGTTGAGTCGAAAGTGGGCACTCCAACCGAGTTCGATGACCGGCTGACTGGCCACTCGCTGCCATTCACCGCTCGAATCTTTGAATTCAAGCGTTACTTCCTTAACTTCATCGGGCTTTAGTGGAAAAAGCTGTGCGGTCAGCTTCAGAGTGCCGTGATCGTGCGTGTAAACGGCGAAAGCGACGACCTTATCGCGAGCAACGTTCAGTTTCATTTTTCGGCGGTTATTAGGTTTGACTTTCCACCACTCGCCAGTCGCCATCGTTTCGAGATTCTTGTATTTCTCCCCGAAAACGCCGGCCGGTTCCTGAGCGAACACCGTTGCCGCTAAAGAACTGCCCAGGATGAACGCAAAAACACTAACAGCTCGAATTTCGCAGTAAGGCAGCATATTGTCAGTTCCTAAGAAGCAACTTAAGTTCGCAATGAAACGTTGAGTTTTACGTGTCACATCCACAGTTGGCCCAGGCAGCATCAGACGTGTCGAATCCGCTCGACGGCTGGTCATCGGAAAGCGTGGTCATGTCTGGACGAAGACTGGCAGCACTTCCACGAAAGTATTGCTGTTGTGAAAGCGAATCTGGGAGGACATCCAGCAATGTAACCCATCATGAGACGACGGCGCAGTCGCGGGCCAGTGTTTCTCTGGCACAGGCCCGACGCTCTCGCGTGAGACGCACATTTTCTCAGAAAGTCTACTTCCCCATCGAGTAGATTTTCAGGTCATCGACGACGACGTTTCGACTAACAGCCAGGCGAAGCATTCGCTTGGTCGGATGTGCGATCCCTTCTGACGAGAACGAGCCAATCTCTTTGTCATCAATCGAGACACTCAGCTTATCGCCAGTCATCTTTGCGACAGCGATGTACCATTTGCCTTTTTCCAGCTGGTGCGGAATTCGTTTTGATTTGGTCTTCAACATTTTCTGCTGAGCCACCGTTATCGTCTTCGCCTGTCGCGCTTCGCGAATCTTCAGGTCCATGACGCCCGTCTTCAGGTCTGTCAGTACGGTCTGCTTCACACCGATGATTACTTTAAAGAGGTGTCCCGCCCAGACTTTCTTGTACTGCTGATCCGCGAAGTTCAGCCCAAGTGAATCCTTTTCGTGCTCGAGCATAAACTTGATCTCAATCCGACCATCTCGAAATTCAACTGGATGCGTCACCGAGACGCCGTGATCGGCGGTCTCGTGAATGTAGATTCGCATCGTTCCGTCTTTGAGATCGACCTGCTTGTTACCGCCAGCACGTTTCGCACTGTTCGTTCCCCAGCCGTTGCCGACTTCATCTGTCAGTTCCTGAGATTCATTCCGCGAGAAATCGTCGCTGAAAATTAACTTGCCTGGTTCTTTCGCGAACGTTGCAGAAGGGGACAACACGGAAGTGATTGTCAATAAGCAAGCTGCAAAGAAAAATTGTCTCGTCATTATTGGTTACCTGAGTGAGAAGGTGCTGAAGTTCCGGCGAATTGTCGCGATCCGTTAAACGAAAACTCAAGCATCGTCACCACGGATTCCAGTTGAAAGCTGCTGGCAAACATGTGAGTCAGACTCGGCCAAGGTCGATGATCGGGTTTGTTTCGCATACGAGGGTAAATGTGAACTAGTCGTAACTATCCGCCTTCAGGACGTTCATTGGTTTGTCGTTCTGAGTGCCGGGACTTTCATGTTTTTGCTGCGTTGAATCGCAGATGCTTCCATCAGGATACCATCTTCCGGGCCTTGCAGGATCATTCCAGAGAGATTCAATCTGCCAGTCTGTCT
>CALGTK010000056.1 GCA_937904325.1 uncultured Planctomyces sp. | reverse complement strand
TGTTGCTGCGGCGGTGGAAGTTGCTGAGAAAACTGTGGAGCCATTTGTGGCGTGAATTGCTGAACGGGCATCTGCACCGGAGCCGTTTGGCAGGAAGTGCATCCTGCCTGGGAGACGCTGCTGCTGAATAGTCTTTGGAACGGAGCATGGATGACTCGACCGACCGTGGAGCCTGCGACTTTGTGATAGGCAAGGTCGACCACCTGCTGAGTCGACAGCGGCGTGAGTTGCTCGCGTCCACCTGTCGAGAATTGATCAGCTGGTCGGGCCGGTCCCGTTCGGTAGTCAATCTGCTGGATGCTTGATGGATAGCTCCCCCGCGGGAACGATTGAACTATGTCAGGGCTCTGTGCTCTGATAATTAAGTTGCCGGCGATCACCTTGCTGTGACTGGCTGACTCAGAAGCTTCCTGAAGAGTACGCTCGTTTTTTGAAAGCGGGCCGTAGGCCGGTGTTGGCAGGGAGCCGCCAGGCAGCGTCGGGGTCTGTTGCAGATTGGACGGTGACGGTCGATAGCCAGGCCGTATTGCGGGACCGGGTTGACCGTATGTGGGCGGTGCTTGTGGCCGTTGCAGCGGTGTTGGTCGAGGTGTCGCCTTTTGAGCACGACGACCTCGCATGATGTAGACGACGTTCTCGGCGTCGAGACCCGGTAATCCACCCGACTGGACGAGCGCGTTCAGCACGTCGTTTTTATAAGCAGGCAGCGAGATTACATGGCCCGTCCCTTTTTTGGCGCTTCCCAGGGCTCCTCCGCTGACACTGATTCCTGTCAGTACGTCTGCCTGACTTTCCTGACGAATGACCAGAATTCGATGCTGTCTCGGTTTGTGCAGAGTGACCAGAATTCGATCCTGGCCCGGCAGCAGCAGTCTGCGTTGTGTCGTGTATGCGTAGCGGATGTCGCGTTCAATCTGGGGGATCGTTTTGCCTCGAACGTTAATCGGCTGAATCAACGGAAGCGACAACGTTCCGTCATCTCGAACAGTGAGCGGATAGCCGAGTGTCGGCGGTCGAGTCGTGTCGAGCGGCTGATTGATCTGTGGCTGTGTACGCTGGCCGAGAACGCTTTCGATGTAGATCGCCAGCACGTCTCCCGAGTCGATCATATATTCGGCCGGCGCCTGCTGCCTCAGGTAAGATAGATCGATCATTTGCCGGTTTTCGCGACTGTTCCCTTTTAATTCTTCCGGAAGGAATCGGGCGGGGACACCGTCGAGCGGTCGAACGGCGGCGCAACCGGAAAGAACGGACAGCGTTAAGACTGCGAGAACGAACGCAGTCGAAACAGTGCTTCGCGATCGGTCTGTGCGTCGAGTCGCTGCATTACCAACGCGGTCGGCCGAGCCAGTGCTCAGCGCGTGCCCCGTCGCCAAGGACGATGCTCGATCCAGATTGTGCGATGACTTTTCGTGCATGGCTCAGTCTGAGTGTTAAATCTGTAAGTGATCAGAAGCGGAAACGTCGCCCTGCTAGCGCTGCGGAGATCGGTATTGCCAGACCGGCGGATCAGTTTTGAATTTGTCGGGCGGACCAAGTTTTCCTGGTTTGATCTGTCCCAGTGGCGGCCCGCTGAAGCCAGGCGTTAACGGTCTGCTTTGCGGTGAACCTGATCTCGTTTGATTATTGTTTGGTTGCGAACTCTGATTATGAGGCGATGCCTGCGGACTGAAATTTCCGCCGAAGTCAGCATAGCCCGGAGTGGGCAATGCAGGTGCCGAAAGATTTAGATTTGATCTGGAGTCAAGCTCTTTGGCGGCCGGTGATGGCAGACTTGGAACGGGGTTCGTTAATCCGGGCGACGGTTGTTGTCTCACTCCATGATTAGTGCCTGGGAACTGGCCGGGGTAGTGTTGCATCTGGTTCTGCTGATAGCCAAATTCTGGGTTCGGAATCGGAGCAGTACCGTAGTTGTGCGGAGCTGGATAGCTGTTCAGAGGCTCGATGCCTGAAGCCGGCGGCTGCGGATTGGTCTGCGGACTAATTGAGAATACAAACGGTTGTTCTGGTGGGATTCCGTCCGTCTGGCAGCCTGGAGAAGGCCGGCCGAATTGCGTCTGCATTTCCTGGGGGAATCCCGATGCAAACTGCATGGCCTGGCCCGGTCCCGTTGGTGCGCAACCGCCGCTGACCGAACATTCCTGCCAGGTCGAGCAGGCTCCGCCATGCCCGCATGGACTTTTGGATTCCTGGATACTCCAGTCGTATGACGCCCCGATCGTTCTCATCGTATTCATCTCGGAAGCCGCCAACGCGGAACCGGACCGGTATCCGTCAAAGTAGAGTTCGACACACTGCTTTCCCTTTTCGGTGCGGTAGTGCGTGTTCCAGTATTTGGGTGGCGGTACGGGTGGAACTTCGCCGCTTTCGCCATTCGCGATGTCCTGGAAGGCGTCGCGGAAGCCAGCTTTGTAGTGCTTCGAGATCCATCTTCGCGTTTGGAGTTGTTGCCTGAGCAGATACCTGTCCGCACATCGTTTGGCCATCGCCGATGACGTCCACTTGTCCATGAACGGCAGGTACTTCGAGCATGTCAGGTACGGGCTGGGCTCACACCGGCCAAGGTCGCAGTTTAGTTTCGTTTTCTTAAGCAGTGTTTCCTTACCAAAGAATCTTGCAGCTGGCGTCACGTAACGTGGCTCACCCGTGCCGCTGCACGCACCGTTCGAACACGGAAACACGCAGCCTCCGGTTGAAAGGGCGGTCAAAGCCAGCAGACACAGGGAAAGTCGCATCGGGTACTCTCAGAACGAAACTAGCGTGAAACCCGCCGCGTACAGTTCGTGCGGAGCCACTTGGGTCTGGTATCGGTCCCGGATGAAACGCGAATGACGGATTTTCCGGCTGGAGCGGTCTCACTGCCCCTTGTGCAGTTACACAATCGTTGCCGAGGTACGTAGATTACCTATTTTCAACGCGGTGGAGAGACGGGCATAGACTCAATTGTCACGACATCTATCAGCAATCTGTTTCGAATGTCGGAGTGCAGCCACTTTCGGCGATCCCGAAAAACAGATTTCACAAGATTGTTTAAAGTTCCGCCAGGTCGACGAACAGTGAATTGCCGAGGTTGACTGAGTCCACGTCGTTGCAATCGTTGACTGACGCGTCCTTGTTGTCGGTCGAGGCATCTTTGCCGGCGTCGAATGTTGGCACTGATCTGAGTTTCGGTGACCGCAGTAAACGGAACGCGTGCGACCATCGTGCCTGTACCGGTGAATGGGGCCACCTGATTGCCGATCAGTTCGGTGGCGTGAGTGATCACGGATTCCACTGTGGCAGGGGCAGCCTGAATGGTGACTGCATCGTCCATACCTGCGTTGTAGGTGAGGACCAGGTTTCCTGCCCCGTCCAGTGAGACGAAGAGCCCGTGACCGGTCAGCGTGACGTCATGTCCGTCGCCACCGATGTACGAGAGCGTGGCACTTCGGCCTGAGCCGAGGAAGTTGGCAATCTGAGCCCCTTCTGTCAGTCCCAGGAATGTTCCCGTCACGGCATCACCGGTTCCGGCGTTCTCGATTGATGATGAATTCGCCACCGGCGAACGGAGGAAACGCTCCAACCACGCTTGTGATCAGCGTCACGTTCGCTTCTGTCAAAGGAACTCCGGACTGTCAGGAAATCCAATCGATCACGCTGCGGGGAAGTACCTCGTTAAACGCTGAACATCGAAGTGGAGACGCCCGCATGTCGGTGCATCGGAATTCAGGCAAGCGTTCCTGCTGTCGTTTTACGACTCTATTTGCAAGCAAATACGGCGACGCAAATGACGAAGGAAACGCCTGCAGCACTTCATCCTTCGCGATTTTCCGTTGGATATTGGATATTAACCCACCACGATGTTCTGGTTTTCCCCGTCGTGATGGCAATTCACAACGACATGTCTTCATCGGCCAGACGCTGCTTGAGAAATCCAAAGTAACACGGTTATGGCAGTTGCTCAAATGAGGACACTGCTGACTGGATTTCTTACGGCCAAGCGATTGATCACTCACTGGCAACAGGAGCCGATTGGATCAAACCAACCTTCCCCCGCATTGCAAAGGTCATTGACACTCACGGACTGGTGGAAATTGTCGAAGAAATCCGCCTGCGAACGTGGGCACGTCTCAATTACGCCGCTGCCGAAGAACGCGACGACAATTGGCACCCGATTGCACTGGAAGGAATGGACCGCAAAGACATCGAAGTCGCGGTTTAGTGATCTGAATCGAGTGCCGCTATTGGCTTCCCCGACTGGGCGAAGGACCACCAGGGAACACGTGTGAACTAGCCAGCAATTGCCCCCTGCGACTTTCCTTGGACGTCCGACGCAGTAAACTCTCGGATTCACCTTTCGCAGCCTGTTGAGCATCGAGTAGGTCGGACCAAAGAGCGAATCGCCGAAATTCCGGCAGGCATGATTCTCCGGTGACTCTAGGATTCGCCGGATCGGCGCTGCGATTGATCCGGCCTATCCATTCCGTTTTCAATGGGTTCTCAGGGCATAGAAGGAGAGTCTGATGGCGTTTCCACGAATGATTCGAATCCGGCAGAAGTTTGACGCGCCGGAGATTGGCGACATCCCGGCCGAAGTTGAGCAGCAGCTCTCCGCGTTGAACCTGGGCGCGAAGGTACAGGCCGGTCAGACGGTCGCGATTACGGCCGGTAGCCGAGGGATCGCCAATATCGCCGTCATTACGAAGGCGATTTGTGATCACGTGAAATCGCTCGATGCGAAGCCGGTGATCGTTCCAGCAATGGGTAGTCACGGCGGCGGCACGGCCGAAGGTCAACGCCGGATCATCGAAGGGTACGGCATCACCGAGGAGTTCACGGGAGCCGAGATTCGGGCGAGTATGGAGACGGTCGTCGTCGATGAAACTCCGCAGGGAATTCCGGTGCATTTTGACAAAGAGGCATTCAACTGCGACCACGTCATTGTCTCAGGCCGAGTGAAGCCTCACACTGGTTTCGTCGGACCAATCGAATCCGGGCTGCACAAGATGATGCTGATCGGACTGGGCAAGCATGCCGGCGCTAAGATTTATCATCGAGCGATTCTTGACCACAGCTTTCTGGAAATCATTCGGGCCGTCGGTGCCTGTGTTGTCGAAAAGTGCGGAATCCTGGCCGGGGTAGCGATTGTCGAAAGTGCGTACGACGAAACTGGCATGATCGCCGCGGTCGCTCCGGGAGACTTCTACGAACGTGAGTGCGACCTCCTGAAGACCTCGACCCTGTGGATGCCGACTCTGCCGTTCAAAGAGATAGGTCTGCTGATCGTCGACGAAATCGGTAAGAATATCAGCGGCACCGGTATGGACACCAACATCATCGGCCGAAAGTACAACGACCACGCCGCGACAGATGAAGACGACTTCAAAGTGAAACGGATCTTTGTGCGGGGCCTGACTGAAGCGACTCACGGAAACGCCACCGGCCTGGGCATGGCCGAATTTACAAATCGTCGCACGGTCGAGTCCGTCGATCAGAAGATTACCCAGATTAACTGCATCACCGGCAACCATCCGTCCGCCGCGGCGATCCCCGCCCACTTCGAAACCGACCGCGAGGTCATCGAAAACGCGTTGCCTACCACGGGTCTGGTCGAGCCAGAGAATGCAAAGGTCGTCCAGATTCCCGACACGCTGACGCTCGGTGAAGTGCTGGTCAGCGAAGCGTTTCTGCCGGAAGTGGAAGGCCGGCACGGTCTCGAAATTGTCTCTGGTCCGGCTGAGATGGCGTTTGACACTGCCGGTAATCTGGAGCCGGTTCTCGGTGATCACACCCATTGAAAAAGCAGCGTGATCCTCTAAGCGAACCATCGATGGACACGAATTAGAGACAGAAACCTGCCTCATTATTATTGTCTGTTTGTGTCCATTCGTGCTTCAAACGTCTTGCTTAAACGCATTGTCTCGCGTGGCTCCTGATTTGGTCATTCTGAACTTATTCACACATTTGTGATGAATGAGACGTGGTGTATCCGTCCATATTTGCTTTGGACTGCCTCGCGATACCGATTTTATTGGTGTGATCCGGAATTCCTGCATAATCGGAATATCCGGAACAAGTTCACCCTGCTCTGTGGACGATAGCACGAAAGTGGGTCTCCCTAACTCCACGATTGCGCAATGGGATCCGTCCTGACATCCCCAAGTCAAGGCTCCGCTGTGGAACTCTTCATCTGTCGCCGAAATTATGATTTGAGACGTTCGGTCAACGTTGTCCGAGCGGTCCTCAGAAGATCAGTTCGACCAGTCGCTGTGCTTCTGGCGAGCGCGGTGCTTCTGGCGGGTGTTTTCCCTATCAAAGGGTTCATAGCAAACGACGGGTACCTGTCCGCTGCCGAAAAAGCCGAGTCGATGCGTGAGCGGATTCTGCGTCACCTTTCCGAGATCCACAGCCCCGATCCAGAAGTCGAAGAAGCTGCCTGGGATTCGCTGAGAAAACTTCGAATTCCCGATAAGCAACTCGAGCTTGCTCGACTGCTGAAACATCCGAATCGTCTCGAACGTCTTCGGCTGACCGGTCTGTTGGACTCGGCGACTGAGCCACTTAAGTCGGAACTCCAACTTGAATTAACGCGTGACAGCGACCGGGATGTTCGTGAGATGACTCTTCGAAGATTGTCAAAGGGTGGCATCTCGGCACGAATCGAATCTCGTTTGCACGAAATGGTCGGTGCAGATCAGGATTCACATATCCGGAGTCTGGCCTCGTCGCTTGTTCTGGCAAAAGTCGTTCAGCCGGCGCGGGTTGCTGCTGTACAGTACGGTGGAGTCGCACGAGGCTCGAATGAAGAGGTATCTTCGTTCATAGAGTCGGGCGAAGAAATTCGCACGCTATCCTTTGTTAACGGCGTGGGGGTTCCTCCCGCACAAGTTTCTGAACGTGACCAGTCCGCTTCGAGAAGACTTTCAACACAGGATTTCAAAGCTCAGCTTCGCGATCTTGAAGACCTGACGAACAAAGAACCCGGCACGTTTCCGAAGAGACGAAATCCGGAAGTCCTTGATCGTCCGATCGAGCAGCAGGTATCTCCGAGTGTCGTTACCGCGCTGGCTCAATTCGAAGAAATGCTGATTCCTGAACGCGATCCGCCGCGAGGATTCACCGGGCCGTCTGGCATCATTCCGACTGAGACACAACAGGACAGCCACTTTGTACCGGTCCCCGACCGTTGGCGACTTGGCTATCCGCGAGTTGACCGGTACGGCCTCAGCTATCCCTACACCGTTGACTACATCGGTACCGAGGGACACTGGTGGGACCCATACAATCAGAACGTGCTGAAGGGTGACTATCCGATCATCGGGCAGGACACTTTTATGAACATTACGGCGACCAGTCAGACTCTGTTTGACTATCGCCAGACTCCGATAGGTACGACGGCGTTCGAAAGCACGATCAGTGCGCCGCAGGAAGAGTTCTTCGGCGATCCCAACCAGTTCGCCATCAACCAGAACTTTTTTCTTCGGATGGACCTGTTTCATGGAAGCACCACGGCCTTTAAGCCACTCGACTGGCAGGTCCGTCTTGTTCCTGCGTTCAACTTTAACGAGCTGAATGTTAAAGAACTGGCAGTCGTCAATCCTGACGTTCGTGAAGGCCGCCGTCGTTTCCGGGATCACTCGATCCTTCTGCAGGAATACTTCGGCGAAGTCAAACTGGCCGACCTGAGCCCCGACTATGACTTCGTGTCAGCGCGGGCGGGCAACCAGTTGTTCAACTCGGACTTTCGTGGATTCATCTTCTTCGACACGAACCGAGCCGTTCGATTGTTCGGGTCGAAATATTCAAACAGGCACCAGTTCAACATTCTGTACTATGACATGATCGAAAAGGACACGAACTCGGGTCTGAACACGTACAAGGACCGTCACCAGAACGTTCTGATTGCCAACTACTACATGCAGGATTTCGTTTTTCCGGGATACACGGCGCAGGCCAGTTTCCACATGAACAACGATCATCCAAGCACAAGATTTGATAATAACAACTTCCTTGTTCGGCCAGACCCGGTTGGCATCTTCCAGGAACACCGTGTCGAGGCCTACTACTTTGGCTTCGCGGGTGACGGCCATATGGGGCGATTCAACGTCAGCAACGCGTTCTACTATGTGACTGGCCGAGACGGTAAGAATCCGATTGGTGGCCAGGAGCTCGACATCAATGCAACGATGGCGGCGATTGAAGTTTCCTACGACCGCGATTGGGCACGCTTTAGAGCGTCGTTCTTCTACTCGTCCGGTGATGCTAATCCGAACGACCAGGACGCCGAGGGTTTCGATTCGATTATGGATAACCCGGTGTTTGCCGGTGGTGAGTTCAGCTACTGGCAGCGTCAGGCAATTCAGCTCTTCGGAGTCCGCCTTGTGAATGATCGCAGCCTCGTGCCTGACCTTCGGTCGAGCAAAACTCAGGGACAGAGCAACTTCACGAACCCTGGGCTGTTGCTGTTCAACGTGGGGCTCGACATGGACATCACGCCGAAACTGCGAACGATTATGAATGCGAACTACCTGATGTTTGATGAGACCGAAGTTCTCAGCACTTACACCTTTCAGAGCGACATTGACCCTGAAATCGGTCTCGACTTGAGCGTCGGTTTCGAGTGGCGACCATTTCACAACGACAACGCAATTGTTCTGTTTGGAGTCTCTGCTCTGATCCCGGACGAAGGCTTTAAGGATCTGTATTCAACGTACGACGATGGCGACGTGGAAACATTGTTTGCCTCGTTCTTCGAAGCAATTCTGACGTACTAGCTGACGCTATGTCCGCGCGCGAACAGAATTGTGATTGTTTGCGGCGGAATTCAACACGACGACGTACACAACAGACACCTCGACTGTGTTCGACGGTGAGATCCTGACATGGAGGTCAGAATCGAATGGCGGAACGCAAACGGTCTATCCGAATCTATTTTGGCGGTGCAGGTCTTTGGGGGCTGGCACTCGTTTACTTCGTCGCGTTTTCCAGTAGCTCGTCAGATGTTGTGACCGTGCGTGCGGCAGAGCCGCCGATTCCAGTTGCAACGGAAGATGCTGCGTCGAGCAGTGAAGTTACACGATCGAGGACATCACGGCTGCTTGATGCCATTCGTCCTTCACGGCTGCTACGTCGCGAGAAGGCGAAGTCACAGCCGCAGCGTCTGAACGCAGCACAGGCAGACCGAGCCAGCTCGATTCCGATGAAGCCTGTTTCGCAACAGTTGAAAGTTCAGCATCCAGGTGAAAATGAAGCAGCGGCACAGGTGATTGCTGAACGTGCCGAGTTGCCGGTCGAGGTTCTGCAGACAGCGGCATCGATTCCAGAACGCATCAATCCTGAACCGGATGTCGCTTATCCCGTACCCACTGAACTGGCGATGGCCGACCTGATTAATCAGACCCCGGAAGAAGCGTGGGCGAAGAGTTGGGGTTGTGCCGGGTGCCACAAGGAATCACACGATCCGCACATGAGCGAAGCGTTGCAGATTGGCTGTACCGACTGCCACGGCGGAAACGCCAGGACCACAATGAAAGAAATCGGGCATGTGCATCCGCGTTTCCCGAACTCGTGGCCGTCATCGGCGAACCCGGCTCGTAACTACACCGTGCTCAATCATGAATACCCCGAATTCGTACGTTTCGTAAATCCGGGCGACCTTCGAGTTGCTCACATCAGTTGTGGCATGTCGGGTTGCCATCCGAAAGAAACGCTGCAGGTTAAGAAGAGCATGATGACTCACGGCTGCATGCTGTGGGGATCGGCTTTGTATAACAACGGAGCTGTCACGCACAAAGTCCCTCGTTACGGCGAGAGCTACAGTATGTACGGGACCGGTCAGCGGATTCAGACCGTACCCCCGCCGACCGAGTACGAACGTGACTGGAAAGGTGTCGTTCCGTTTCTGGAACCACTTCCGCGTTTCCAGACGACGCATATCAGTAATATTCTAAGAACCTTCGAACGCGGTGGTCGTTTCGCAGCGGAGCTTGGAATTCCAGAACGCGGTGAAGAGCCTGGACGGCCTCGTCAGCGGTCAAGTAATCGAGGCATGGGAACACTTAACCGAACGGACCCGGTGTTCGTTGGTCTGGCGAAAACTCGTCTGCTTGATCCAACGCTTAACTTCGCCGGCACGAACGACAACCCCGGTGACTATCGGCAGGGCGGTTGCACGTCGTGTCACGTTATTTATGCGAACGACCGATCTCCGGTCAGCTCCGGACCTTATGCCAAGTATGGAAACCGTGGTAAGGCAGCGGCTGAAAAAGACGACTTTGTTGTCGGTATTGACCCAACGATCCCCAAGTGGGAAAGCGGGCACCCCATTACTCACCGATTTACGACAGCCATCCCGACCAGCCAGTGTATGATCTGTCACATGCATCCAGGTACGACGGTTATGAACTCCTACATCGGTTACTTGTGGAGCGATCAGGAGACCGACGGCGAGTTTCTGTATCCGAAAGAGCAGGCTGATTCCACATCAGAAGAATTCGTCCGGCGTCAGATGAACAATCCGAATGACATTAACGCAAAATCGCTTAAGGCTGATTACGAATTCCTCGCAGATATCGTCGATTTGAATCCGCAGCTCAAACACACACTCGCCGACTTCCACGGGCACGGGTGGAGCTACCGAGCGGTGTTTAAGAAGGACCGTCAAGGCATCCTGCTAAATCACGACGGGGCTCGGCTGCCTGAAGCAACACCAAAACAGAAGATGCTGGGCGTCAAGATTCCTGAAGTCGTCAAAGAGATTTACCGCGACCGTGACTGGGTCAATGTTGACGAAGAAGGTCTTCCAATCGACGAAGTCGAACGCGACCGTGTCCTGAATCTGGAATCCGCGTTGCGGCAGATGAGAGAAGTCTCACCCGTGCATATGCTGGATATCCATCTTGAGATGGGGATGCACTGTGTCGATTGCCACTACATTCAGGATAATCACGGAGACACCAAGCTCTATGGCGGTGTTCGGGATGCCATCGAAATTACCTGCACCGACTGTCACGGAACGATTTCGGAGTACGCTCCGCTGAGAACTTCAGGTCCGGCTGCCAAGGGGAACGTTTGGCCCGGCATGGTGACCGAGCGAAACGAAAAGACGAAGAACGTTGGGCGAAATATTGCGACGATGCGGACACCGTTTGGTAAGCGTCGCTTCGAGACCCTCCCTGACGGGACGATCATTCAGAACTCGATGGTCGAGCCTGGTCTTTCATGGCGAGTTAAACAGGTTCGAGACACGATTACGCCGAGCCATCCTGACTACAACGCACTGTCTGCTCTTTCAAAGACGGTGCGATTTGAGAAGAACGATAATCAGTATGACTATCTTTGGGGTGATGTTCCGGATGATCCGAAACAGTGTGCCCACGCGATTCACGAGATGAACTGCATCGCCTGCCACTCGTCGTGGAATCCGAGTTGCTTCGGTTGTCACCTCGTGCAGAAGGCTGACAAGAAGATGCCGGAACTGCATTACGAAGGCGACGTGACGAAGAACTACACGGCGTACAATTTTCAGACGCTTCGAGACGACATTTTCATGCTGGCGAAAGATGCCAATGCGACCGGCCAGAGAATTAACCCGGTTCGATCGGCGTGTGCGGTACACGTCTCTTCATACAACGGAAACCGCGAAAATGTCTATTACCAGCAGCAAACGATTTCTGCAGAAGGCCTCAGTGGATGTGCCTTCAGTACGAATGTGCCTCACACCGTGCGTGGCCGTGGTGAGACGAAGCTGTGTGCCGATTGTCACTTGTCCGGCGACGATGACAACAACGCGATCATGTCTCAGTTGTTGATGCTCGGTACGAAATACATGAACCATGTTGGACGATACGCGTGGGTCGCCGCGGGCGAGCACGGAGTGTGGTCGCCAGTCGTTCAGGAACGCGACGAGCCTCAGTCGATCATTGGCAGCACGATGCACGAAGACGCGTTTCCAGAATATTTTAAGCAGCATCTTGAAAACGATCGACAGCTTCAAACGGCTTACGAGCATCCGGGTCGCGATATTGCCGACAATCTGTTGCACCCTGGAATGAAGCACGAGATTCTGAACCTGCAGCATCGCGGCGAGTATCTCTATGCCGCTTGTGGTGAAGGGGGCTTTCGGATTTACGACATCGCTTTCACAGATCACAAAGGCTTCGCGGAACGATACACGACGGCTCCAGTATCGCCGCTCGGGCAAAAGTTCTACGTGCGATCACCACATTGTACTGACGTGGCATCTCCGTCGACGATGGCGCCAGACCCGACGCGAAAACACTCTCCGGAAAACTTTGAACAGTCGGTACCTCTTCGGTACGCCTTCCTATACGTCACAGACAGTGAGGAAGGTTTATACCTGGTGCTGGCCGGAACGCTGCTTGACGGAGATCCAAACAACAACTTTGTGAAGAAGGATGTGGTGTTTAACCCAGACGGGATTCTGGACGGAGCAAGCCGGATCACGATTCGTGGCAAGTACGCCTGGATTGCCTGCGACGCAGGAATGGTGATCGTCAATATTGATGATCACACAAACATGAAGGTCGTACGAGTCATTCCAAACGGCGAGTGGCTCAACAACCCCGGCAATGTTGAATTCCAGTTCCGCTACGCTTTCATCTGCGACGACGATGGCATCAAAGTTATGGATGTCACGAAGCCAGAGGATCCGAAACCAGTCACGGCGTTGCACCTGGAAGAAGCTCACAACATCTACGTAGCTCGAACTTACGCCTACGTCGCAACCGGTAGTTATGGATTGACAATTCTTGACGTCAAGAATCCTCGTGATCCGAAAGTGGACCAGGTCTTCAACGGCGGCGGCAAGATCAACGATCTGCACGATGTCAAACTTGGATTCACCTACGCCAGTGCATATGCCTACCTGGCGGACGGGCACAACGGTTTGCATGTCGTTCAGTTGACTTCGCCGGATACTCCGGGCAACGACGGGTTTTCTCCAAGACCGACGCCCGCGTTGATCTCATCGTTTAAGATTCCACACGGTGGCCATGCTCTGGCAGTCAGCGAAGGATTCGATCGTGACCGTGCTGTCGACGAAGAGGGCACGCAGCTTTCAGTCTTCGGTCGAATCGGAGCCCGCCCGCTGAACCTCGAAGAAATGCAGAAACTCTATCTGTTGCCCGGAACGGGCTCGTTGCCAGGTCAACAGCCGCCAGTAACCTGGAAGGTCCGCAATCCAGAACGCGACAACAGCATCGAGAATCTACGTGAGCGAGAAATTAATCTTCATATGAAGGTCGAGGAATTCTTCGGAGAAAGCCAACTGCGAAAACGCTGAAAACTGCTTCGGGCGTCGACGCGTCTTTCTCCAGCAAGCAATTAGTGGTTGAAAGTACGAAAACCGCCAACGCAGATTTCGATCAGAAGCCCGGCAACTGGGAGGGTGCCGGGCTTCTGTTGTTTCCTCTCAGCCTTCTGCGATCATCCCCGAAGATCGTGGCCTTTACTGCGTGCCACGACGACTGCTCAGCCGTCTTGGACCTGATCATAATGACGACCAGCAATTCACCAATTTTTATGCTTGGCCGCGCGTTCCGCCGTTTGCCAGTGAGCAGTCTGCTGATTTTAGTTTGCTGCTTCCTGTATGCACTTTCAGTTTCGGCTTCGTATTCGACTGGCAACGTGAGCGGACTGACTGTCAAACCCGGCGCCATGAACGTTCTGGTGCTGACCGATTTTCCGGACGTCAATGGAATGTTTTCATTGTGGGAAGGCGAGTGGTGGCGGCTCACCGTCAGTGCGTTTCACCACGGCAATCTGGTGCATCTGGTGATGAATGTTCTGGCGTTCTGGATGTTTGCAGACCTGCTGGAGCCGAAACTCGGGAAGCTTCGATATCTGGCCTTCTGCGTACTGGCGGCGACCTTTTCGATTTTGCCCGAGACAGCGTTGAATCAAAGTGTCGTTGGGATTTCGGGGATGGTGTTCGCTCAGTTCGGGCTGATTCTCGTCGTCCGTCGGCACGACGAAGGGATCGATGAGCGGATGCATCCGTGGTTGGTGCCGATTTGCTTTGCGTCACTCTTTATTTGTATTCCTCTGACGATGTTTGCTGGTGTGCCGATTGCGAATGGCGCCCATCTGCTGGGGCTCGTCTACGGAGCTGGTGTTGGCTGGTCGTGTTACGATCTTCGGCTGCGTAGCCGTTTTGGAAGTTACGCAGGGCTCGTGCTGATCCACTCGGGGCTGATTCTCGGGCTGCTTGCTCTCATGCGTCCAACGTGGGACGGTCGTTATTTTGCCTGGAAGGCCATCACACAGACCCATTCGTTGGCTGACTTTGAGAAAGCCATAGAACTTGACCCGTCGCTCGAAACAGGATGGCGCTACCTTGCAGAGCACTATGTTGAGACAGGCGACCGTCACAAAGCGTGGGTCACAGTTTTGAACGGCGCTCGGTTGAATCGTTCGACGACGAAGCTGGACGAGCTGGCTCGCTATGTCTGGCGTGAGTTTGATTCAGCCATCGATCGAGCCGTCGCGCTCGACGAAATTCAGCAGGTGTTCGGGGACGAGCACGAAGCCTGGATTGAACGCTTCGAACTCCCGCTGCCTTCCGGGGCCTCGTCGACAGTGCTCGCAGAGTTGGATTTTCCGGACATGCCAGCGCAACGCTCAGTTCGACTGGATGCTTTGCTCGACGTTCCTGCCGACGTTTCCGGAATCACTCGGCCGCTCCCCTCGATCTTCCCACTCGGAACGGTTGATCCGGAGCATCCCGAAAGCGCCAGCCTTGGCACACCGCTGTAGCGTCTAGGTGAAATGCTGGAATTCGGAGTCGGAAAGTTATGCATAGATGAGCTTCGTATGGCTCACCGGCTGATTTGAAAATTCGTCCACGCACAAACAAATTGCGACTCACTGGCGATATTTCTTGAGGACCGGTGCAATCGCTGATCAGCGTTTCTCTAGTTCGATGGATTCATCAATTGGAGTATGGTCGCAACTCTATCCTCGCCGTGTACGATGTGCGTGAATTTACAATCAATCGACTAACGGGATACCTGGTGGGGCCTATGAATCGCATACTGATTTTCTTCGCCGTGATGATCGCATCCTGCAGCCATGGGCTGGCGGTTGAGCACCCAAATATTGTAGTGATTCTCGTTGACGATATGGGGTACGGCGATCCGGGGTGCTTCAATCCGAAGTCGAAGATTCCGACCCCGCACATTGATTCGCTGGCTCGGGACGGCATGCGTTTTACGGATGCTCATGCGCCGGGGCCGCTTTGTCACATGTCGCGGTATGGTCTGCTGACCGGCCGTTACCCGTTTCGCACCAACGTTGGCCTGTGGCGAAAGCAGCCACTGATTGAGGCGGACCAGATGACGATCCCATCGCTGGTGAAGTTGAAGGGTTATCGCACGGCCATGGTCGGGAAATGGCATGTCGGGTTTAAAGAGGACGGCTACGACAAGCCTTTGCCAGGTGGCCCTGTTGATCGAGGTTTCGACAGCTATTTCGGAATTCGTGCCTCAACTGACATCCCCCCGTATTTCTACATTCGAGGCAACCGAGCTGTCTCGCCACCGTCCGATCACATCGAGGCAAACAACAGCGAGGGTTGGTCGCCGATACAGGGAGCTTTCTGGAGAGCGGGCGGGATCGCTCCGAACCTGAAACTTGACAACGTGCTGCCGCGGTTCACAGACGAGGCCGTGCAGGTCATCGAGAAACACTCTGCCAGCGACAACGCGGCAAGCACACCGCTGATGCTCTATCTGGCTTACCCGGCTCCGCACACGCCGTGGCTTCCTGATCCGGAGTTTGTCGGGAAAAGTGGCGCCGGGATGTACGGTGATTTTCTGATGATGGTCGACGCTCAGATTGGCCGAGTCCTCGCCACGCTGGACAAGGCTGGCATGACGGACGATACGCTGGTGATTTTTACATCAGACAACGGCCCGGTGTGGTTTGAGACTGACGTTGAGAAGTTCAGTCATGATTCGAGCGGCGGACTTCGAGGCATGAAGGCCGACGCCTGGGAAGCGGGGCATCGCATGCCGTTTGTTGCTCGGTGGCCTGGACAGGTCAAAGCAGGCTCGTGCAGTAAACAGCTCGTCTGCTTCACTGATCTTCTTGCAACCTTCGCGGATATCACTGGAGCGAAGTTGCCAGCTGCTGCTGGTCCTGACAGTTTCAGCTTTCTTCCAGCCCTGACGGGAAGTAAGGCCGGTCAAGATTCAACCCGGACACAGATTGCGATGCGCCCGGGCAACGCGGCAGTGATGACTTTTCGCTCGGGCGACTGGAAATTGATTACCAACCTCGGTTCGGGCGGTTTTTCTAAACCGAGCCGGATCAAATCCGGGCCTGATGATCCGCAGGGGCAGCTTTATAATCTGGCCAGTGATCTCGGAGAATCGACGAATCTCTATCTCAAGCATCCAGAGATCGTGGCTCGCCTGACGCATGAGCTGAACAAGATCGTCGACGACGGGCGAAGTCGTTAAGGCAGGCGGCCTCGTTCAGTCTCATAACACAACAACGCAAGCGTTGCGCAACTGCGGCAGGGATTTCTTTCCGAACCAGCATTCCCTGCTGGTCAAAACGTTACTCCACTGAACTTTCCTACCTGAGTCTCCAATGTCAAATACTGCAATCAGAATCGTTTTAATCAATCTGTTTCTAAGAGCTGTTCTGGTGGAAGCTGTGTTCGCACAGGAAGTTAGTTTGAAGGCTCCACCTCTTTCTCCAGAAGAGTCGATTAAGAAGATGGAGATTCAGCCGGGCTACAGCATGGTGCCCGTGTTGTCGGAGCCTACGATTCACGAGCCGTCCGTGATTGCGTGGGACGGAAACGGACGGATGTACGTCGTGGAAATGCGGACTTACATGCAGGAGATCGACGGTAAGGATCAACTGACACCGACAAGTCGGGTCTCCCGTCACGAGGACACAGATGGCGACGGCGTGTATGACAAGCATTCGGTCTTTGCTGATAACCTTTCGTTGCCCCGGATGGTCCTGCCACTGCTGGATCGCGTGATTATTCGCGAAACCAATACGCTGGATCTGAAAAGCTACCAGGACACCGACGATGACGGAGTCGCCGACAAGGTTGAGCTGTGGCACGCGGGCGGCAATCGGGGCGGCAATCTCGAACACCAGCCGAGTGGACTGATCTGGAACATCGATAACTGGCTCTACACAACGTACTCGGCTCATCGTTTTCGATTCACGACTGGCGAGGTCGTCCGCGAGAGTATGCCTCGCGGTTCAGGCCAATGGGGACTGACTCATGACAACGTTGGCCGAATATTTTACTCCAGCGCCGGTGGCGAGAATCCGGCGATGGATTTTCAGCGACCCATTATCTACGGCCAGATTTCGATGCGAGGTGAACAGGCTGATGGCTTTCGAGAAGTTTTTCCGATCGACAATATTCCGGACACGCAGGGTGGCCGCGGTCGTCTTCGCGAAGACAACACACTGAATCGATTCTCGGCCAGTTGCGGACAGTCGATTTTTCGTGGCGATGGAATGCCTGCGGATTTTGACGGTGACCTCGTTATCTGCGAGCCGGTGGGGCGACTGATCCGGCGTGCGAAAGTAACGAATGATGAAGGCCGCATCGTCGTTTCCAACGCGTACGACCAGACGGAATTTATCCGCTCGACCGACCCGAACTTTCGACCGGTTAACAGTGCGACGGGGCCCGACGGGTGCCTTTACATCGTCGATATGTACCGAGGCATCATCCAGGAAGGCAACTGGGTGCGTGACGGTTCGTACCTGCGCGGAGTTGTTCAGGAATACGAACTTGATAAGAACATTGGTCGCGGTCGAATCTTCCGCGTCGACCACACGTCAACGCGGCGCGGCGCGACGCCGCGAATGCTCGACGAGACCCCGGCTCAACTGGTTAGTCATTTGTCACATCCAAACGGCTGGTGGCGCAGTGAAGCTCAGAAATTGATCATTCTGCACGGAGACAGAAGCGTCATTCCACAATTGGAACAGCTTGCTCGAACTGGCGAAAACCCACTGGGAAGGCTGCACGCGTTGTGGACGCTGGAAGGGCTTGCGGCTGTTTCGGAATCGTTGATCACAGAAAAATTTGCGGACGCTGACGATCGTTTGCGTGCGGCGGCGGTACGAATGACAGAGTCTGTCATTGCGAGTGACCGCTCGTTTGACGACCACATCGAAGAGTTGACGAAAGACAAAAGCCCGGACGTCGTGATTCAAACATTGTTGTCGGTCACTCGCGGTGAACATCCACAAGTGGATGCACTGACTAAAGCCATCGTGGCGGCTCACGCACAGAATCAGGCGATCATGAGTGTCGCCGGCAGAATTCGAGCGAACATGGAAGCGATGATTGCCGAGAAGAAGAAGATCGAAGAGATCCGACGCCGCAGCAAACTTCTGGCTGAGTCGATTGTTCGCGGCAAGGTGACGTACTCGACACTTTGCATTACGTGCCACGGCCCGGATGGCAAGGGGCGACCTGGTCCCGATGGACACGGCCTCATGCTGGCCCCTCCGCTGGCCGGATCTGATCGCGTCAAAGGGCACCGTGAACGACTGACTCGTATTTTACTGAGCGGTCTGATTGGTCCTCTTGATAAGAAGACGTACGCTGGTGGGTTGATGTTGCCGATGGGTGCCAACAGCGACCAATGGATCGCCGACGTGGCGACTTACATTCGCAACAGCTGGGGCAATCAGGCACCGTTGATCGAGGCGGTGAATGTGAGTGAAGTTCGGTCGGTGTCGCAAAGTCGACAGGGACCGTGGACGCTCGCCGAGTTGAAACAGTTTGATCCGCCAGCGTTCAAAGACCGAGCGAGCTGGAAGCTCAGCTCAAGTCACGGCGGTGACAAACTCGGTAATGTCATCGATGGAGATCGCGGCAGCCGTTGGGACACGGGTACGACGCAGCGGCCGGGGATGTGGTTTTCGATCGAGATGACCGAGCCGGTTATCGTTTTGG
>CALGTK010000055.1 GCA_937904325.1 uncultured Planctomyces sp. | reverse complement strand
TCGAGCCCGACCCGCACGACGTTTTGGGTGCCAATGCCGATCATCCCGGCCGTTCGGGAAATGCTGTAGTGCGAGTCGTGCTGCGCCACGAGAACCGGCGCATCATTTGACGCGTTCAATCCGGTTTCCCAGGCGTCACCAAACGCGACGTTTCGAGCCGTCAGTAACCCAGTCATGTTGCCGAGCGTCCCACCGTGAGTCACCAGGCCAGCGAACGTTCCCACTCCAAAACCGATTGCCTGACCGATGCGATCTACAAGCGACCTTTCAACAGCCGTCGCCCACGGCCCCATTTCGTAAACAGCCATTACCTGATTGGTTACAGAGCCGATGGCATCAAACAAACCGGCTAAAGGAACAGAAGCCGGCACCTGGTGCCCGATGTACCGCGGATCGTGCAGATTGTGACCGCGATTCAGCATTTCCCTGGCGATGGTCTCAAACCGATCGACCAGCGGCTGGGCATCAGACTGTGAGGGGCTTTCCGAGTTGAGGAATTCACTCGCTAGACGACAGTTTTCAGGCGGCTCGTTCCAGTTTAAGACATCACCCGAGCTGGTCTGAACCGACTTCATGTGGCGCCCCAGAATCGCGGCCAGTCGATGCGTCAATTCCTGAAGATTGTCTGGTGAAAACGCCTGTTGAATCCTCTCACCTGGTTGGTACGAGTCGAAACTGGAATCGGAGATTGACATCTGAAACTCAGAGCTTGTGTACGGACTACTGGGGCGTCAATCGCTCATCACCTGAACCAGACGGTATTGCTGGGCGAAGGTGTCGATGGCTGAATACCAGAATGCAAACGGCCATCAATAGTCGGACTCGAAGTTCTATCAGGGATTGACCAGTGAAGAATGAATTTCGAGAAGTGTTTAGCCCGACGTGGGAGTCGATTGAGGAGAAGGTCGAACGCCGCTTTATTTTGACTGAACTATCGATTGTGATTTGATTACCTTCATTTGATCTGTCGAATTTGCAGATCGACAAATCGAGGATCAGACGCGAACAGTGAGTTCAATTCAGCCCGTGCAGCACGATCAATCGCGTGTTACTCAAGGCTGTTTTAATATCGGAGCTGATGAACGTGGGAAATGCCAACGGCAGACTTACCAGTACCGTGGCGGCGATGCATAGCATTCGATGTTCCTTGGCCTCAGCTCGTTGCGGAAATTCACCGGTAACAAAAATTGCTATTCCAAATGCGACTTCTGCGTGCGAGATTCCTGGCACCTGCCCATGAAGATAGTTGCCACATGCGAATGCAGCGATCGTAAAGGCCTCACCAGACAACAGTTCCTTAACCTGTGTGTCGATAATCGCACGATGGAATCCTTCATCGGCCTTGGCTATCCCAGAATCTCGACAACGGGCTGACCGATGACTAGTGGATGAGGTCGATCAGTCTGGTCGTGCAGGATGGTATCAGCGGGAATACCCAGCAAGTGGTACAGCGTCGCAGCGAAGTCGGCTTGTGTGCGTGGAGACTCGACTGGGTAAGCCGCAGAGTTGTCGGAAGCTCCGAAGATGGTGCCGGGGCGAACACCTGCGCCCGTTAGAGCCAAGGAATATACCCAAGGCCAGTGATCTCGGCCCGCTCGTTGGTTAATGACGGGGGTGCGACCGAATTCCGCATTGACCACAACCAGAATCTCGTCGAGTAGACCCCGGTCTTTCAGGTCTGAAAACAATCCGTGCAACGCGGAATCAAGCGTTGGCGCCAGCGACTTTTTCATTTTGTTGAAGTTGTCGCTGTGTGTGTCCCAGGATCCGCTCGGAGTATGGCAGTAGCTGACGTTGACTATCGGCACGCCGGCTTCGATTAATCGCCGAGCGAGAACACAGCGCTGGCCGAACTCCGTCCAACCGTAAGTATCGCGCAGGGACCGAGGTTCAGCAGCGAGATCAAAGGCCTGCCGTGTTGCTTCGGAGCTAAGCAACGAAAATGCTCTCTGATAGAACACGTCGAGATTCGCCGTGGCTGCCGACTGGTCGATCGTTCTTCGTTGTTCGTCGATTTCCCGCAGGAGTGACTGCCGGGAACCGACTCGGCTTACAGTCAGTTCGGTCGACGGTTTAATGGCTTCGATTTGGACATTGTCTTTCAGTAGTTTCTGATCGACGGCAAAGTGGCTATGTCGTGCTCCGAGAAAACCTGGCAACTGACCATGCAGCGTCGTGCCGTTGCTTCTTCTCATGAGAGGCCCGAGGCGAACCCATGATGGGAGGTTGCTGGTCTGAGGCCGCAAGTGATCCAGTACCGCTCCAAATGCTGGAAAGTCCGACGTCGCTGGTGGGAAATCCGTCTGCGGAGTCCCCGGCGGATGCTTATGGCCGGTGCCGGCCGGCAGGCTTGCCGTCACGTGATTTGGATTGTCGTGCGACATCGACCGGATGATCGCAAGCTGATCCGCGATGGTGGCCGCGCGTGGTAACAGTTCCGAAAACTGAGTGCCGGGCAGGCTTGTCGCGATTGCTCCGAACTCGCCTTTGACGGCTGATGGCCCATTGGGCTTTGGGTCGAATGTCTCCTGCTGCGGATGACCGCCGTGCAGATAGAGCATGATTACGCCGCGGGCTTTTCCGAAGCTACCGCCGGATGGGGTTGCGTTTGCCTGTCGCCGCAGTAGTTCCGGCAGGCTCAATCCAATCCCGAACGCGCCGCCGGCTCGTAACGCGGACCGTCTTGTTACTGCAGAAACGCTCTGGAAATTCAGGCAGCCGCCTGAGTTCGCATGCTTTGCCGAGGACTCTTCAGGAACCGCCATCCGATTCTCCATTGCGAACGTGAGATCAGTGGTTCCAGTCTGCCAGCACTGCTGGTGCCAGTAAAGGTTGGCTCGTTATCGCGATCAGTTCAGGTCGACACCGACGACTCTGTCGAGGCCAACCGAGATGCCCTGCACAAGAATGTTTGGCCGTGTTCCGTTTGTCGCTGCGGCGATTGCAGTTCCGCTGAGAACCTGCCCGTTGTCGGTCACCGCCTTAACCTGTTTACCCTCAACATCCTGAAGGGACAGGACGTTTGAGATGCTGTTGGCATCGATTTCCGATGTCTGGACCTCTCCTGAATCACCGATCGTTTCAAATACCAGGAAGTCTTTACCGTCGTGATTGACGACACCGCGAACCGTGCCGAGTTCTGTTTCCCCGTTTCCGATCTTGGCTGCAACCAGTTCGCCAACATACGACTGAGAGCTGTTCACAGCGACGACGCGACTGATAGGGATGTCTGCTCCATTAATGCCAACGAACGTTTCTCCGCCAGCAATGAACGCGCGGTCGACGACGCCGACCGTCGAATCATCCAGGGTCACAGACTGCCCGATGTAGGATGCACCGACTGACAGCTTCTGGCCAAAATCGGTTTCGCTGTTTTCCAGAGACGTGGCAACCTGCTTTAAGGTGTCGCTAAGTTCAATGTTGGAAGTCAGCCCCTGCATCGTCGCGAGCTGATTCAGAATCTCAGCATTGTCGACCGGTTCAGTCGGATCCTGATTCTGCAACTGTGCGATCAGGAGTGTCAGAAAGTCGTCCGCGGTCAGCGAATTGAATCCGGTGTTGCTGGGGTCGACCGTTGGTGTCGCCGCTCCGATTCCAGATGAAATGGCACTCATGTCAGCCTCTTTCTGATTCCATTCTGATGACGCATTCGTGTGTGGCCGTGGCGATCCGGTTGCACGTTTCACACCGTATCATAACTTGATGTCAAGTTGCTCTGGAGCGTCGCTGTCCGTTGCTTCTTCCTGTGTCTGACTTGAATCATCCCGTTGATCGCGACGCTGGTTCTGCTCACGTCGCTGATTCTGTTCGTCACGAGCTTGTTGCTGATTCGCCGACTGTCGTTCCTGCCAGGACTGTTGTTCGCCCTGGTGTGACTGTCCACTTTCCTGTCGACCGGATTCCGCTCGCGTTTCCGTCAGCACGACTTCGATACGATCGACCGAAGCTCCCGACCGACTGAGCGATTGCTGAAGATCGGGAAGCGTTTCAAGAACTGCCACACGAGCTGCGGCTGACTCGACTTCCAGCCGCGCGACAACTCCGTTGTCCGTTCGC
Organism: uncultured Planctomyces sp.; assembly: GCA_937904325.1. Taxonomy (GTDB): domain Bacteria; phylum Planctomycetota; class Planctomycetia; order Planctomycetales; family Planctomycetaceae; genus JABMPE01. The sequence continues at coordinate 1,787 of CALGTK010000055.1, read as the reverse complement.
GAAATATCAACGAGCATGTTGCCAAGCTGTCGAGGATTCAGACGAACTCGAATATGGCTGTCGCCGTTGGTCGCTTCCTGAATCGCCGACACCGCGTCCTGAATTTCCATCGGCACTGCCGGCTCACGAACGACATTCTGTCGCACGGACGCTGTTGACGTTCCCTGGTTAGTAGGTGCTACCGGCGTTTGGACATTCGAGCTTGCTGACGCATTGTTTGACGGCAATTCAGGATCAATCGATGTCGCGACCGCACCTACGTCGATAGTTGCGGCAGGCGAAGCAACGGTGTGATTATTCGGATGATCTACAGTCGGGGGCTGCTCTTTCGTGCCTGGTCGAACAATGCTTTCTGCATTCGCAGTCGTCGCCGAGTACTCGCCAGTAACCGATACTGCGCGACCGTTTGTCTCGGATGGCTGGGTAGAACGTGTTCGATTGATCGTTCTTTCCGTTTGTCGAGCCACATCCTCATTCGTCCGAGCGGCGTTGTGATGTGTGGGGTGAACCAGGGCATCGCCGGCTATTGGATTTTCTTGTTGCTGAAAAGTGGCTTCGTATGGAACTTCCGTAGCGGGTCGCTCAGGGATTTTTGAATTTTCGACGCGTGGTATTTTTGTTTCATGACGCTCTGTCGGATCGTCCGCAGATTCGAAGCCTCGCCGCTCAGCTCGAACGACAGTGTTCAGTTTCGACCGATCAGCTGGATTTCCAGAGACCTTTTGCGTTGGACTTTCGTCGTCTCTGGCTGTTTCTTGGGACGCTGGGGTACGACGTTCAGCAGGAACCTGCTTGAAGTCACTTTGCGCTTCAGCCGTAGCCTGATTACTCGTCTTGAGGTCGAGCTCACGAGTAAAGTGTTCGACGGATTGACCTTCATCCAGGGACTTGCCCATCGATGCTTCCTGGACTGTTTGATCGTGTACTTGCGTATTGCTTCTTTGAACGGAACGATCAACGACGACGGGCGGTGCATCGTTCACGTCGCTAGCAACCGCCGGCGCCAGAGATTTCTTTGACGCAGTCACTACGTCAGTTGGTCGTTGTTCGGTGACTACGTCTCGCTGCGCGATCGATAACGTCGACTTCGCTGTCACATCATTGATTGGCAGCGATGTCCTCCGGTCCGTACCTGTTTTTCCCAGAGTTTGGCCGACCTTCTGTCGTTCTTCTGTTGCCGTTCGTTCAACGGCTCTGGGATGCGCAGCAATCAGCGACGGAAGAATCTGTGGTGGATTTTCGGAGTTCTGTTCGCTAACCGACTGCTTGATTATTTCAGGCCGTGGCCTTGTCACTTCCGGATTGTTATCGGTCAAAAGCGAGTCAACTGCCGAAGCGTTGACGGCTGGTGAGCCTGCAGATTCGTCGGCATTTTGGGCTGGACGGGCGACCTTTTGGATTTCGCCGGCAGTTTGAGCGTCGAATTTGTTTGGTGCTGAAACTTTCAATACCAATGGTACTGTCGTTGCCACGTCAGACCGAAGTGAGGGAAGAGGCGGGATTGGCAACTGCTCGTCGACAGATGCCTGGCCATAGATGTCTGCTTGTGAGCGATGCGGCGTGACTGTCTCAACCATAGACGCGTCTATGGCTGATATTTCCGTAAGGACTCCTCCAGTTTTCGAATCAGGAAATAACGCATCATTCAGGAACGGGCGAAGCTCACCATTGATATCTATCGCATTCAGATTTTCGGGCGATCCAGCGTGCGATTGTGTACCGACTACCTGCTCTACATTGTTGTTTTCTGGTATCACTTCGCCTGAAAACTTATCGACCGAGACGTC
>CALGTK010000054.1 GCA_937904325.1 uncultured Planctomyces sp. | reverse complement strand
GTTCTTTGACGTTCGGCCCGTCAGTCCGAGCGAGCGGCTGATCTTTAACCGGCTGCAAGCACCGATCGGAGACCACGAAGGTTTCCTGTACCGAGTCCGGACTGAAACCGGCGAAGAACAGCTCGTCTGGTGCTGGGGTTTCCAGCGCAGGACGCAGTACGGCAATGCTCGACTCTGCACAAATACTGAATGCTCGATGTTGTTCCTGCACGATTCGCTGGCTGATCTGCACTGTCCACACTGCCAGACCGTATTCGCCGTAAACAAAGCAAAGGGTCAGGCTGCCAAAGCACAATTCCCAATCGGCAAAGCTTCGGCCGCCGCCGCATTCCTGCTGCTCGCCGGTGGAGCATTCTGGATTGGCTCAAACAGAGCTGACCTCTCCGCGGAAGTCGTCGACGTGCAACTGTCCGATAGCAACCCGAGCCTCGCTCCGGATGCTGATGTGGCTCCAACTGAAACCGACCAGGCAGGCGATAAAAACGTCGCGGCAGAAGCCGCAGCAGCTGAAATTGCAGACGTGACCTCGGCCAATCCAACAGACGTCGGACCACAAATCAGCGAACCACCAGAACTGTTTGTCGGATTCAACGAAACTCCCAGCCTCGACGCGTCACAGGCTATTCCTGACGCCCCCGCACTTCCCGAACTGACTTTGCCATCGATAGTTTCACTGCCTGATCTTCCAGACACTGCAGAGCCCGGCGTTGGCGTACCGAAGCTTCCTGAGTCGGTCGCAGATGTCACCCCCGAAGTCGTCGAGCCTGAACCATCGTTGCCCATCGTGAAAGCGGACAAGTTTCCGCAGGACAGTACGGACGACGTTCCCGGACTACCGGATGTCCTCCCGAAACCGGTCACTGCCCAAACCAATCCGGTATCGCCAACCGAAACTGAGAATGAGTCCACTGACTCTTCCACGACGTCGCCCGAAAATGAAACCGGGCTGAAGTCAGACACTGCCCCAGTAGCAAAACCTGACGTAACGAAGCCCATTGTGCCGGACGCAGGTGACTCGATCGTTCAGTCCGAGACGGCAGAAGTAACGAAACCGGAAACTCCGGTGGACTCGTTAAAGTGGCACAGCGACTACATTGCTGCGTACGTCGAGGCATCCCAGAAGAAACGTTACCTGCTGATGCTCTTCCGTGACGCAATTGCTGGCGGCGAGCCTCTCGCGTCAATCGACGATGTCTTCGCCCCATCAATGCGACCGATACTTGAACAATTCAGCCGAGTCGAACTGCCACTTAATGCGGTGATGCCCATTCTGGCAGACAAGAACAATGACTCGCAGAAAAAAGGCCTGCCCAACCTGCTGCTGAAGCATCGATCGTTCAGGCACCTGGGCACACAGCCCGGCATCGCGGTAGTCGACCTGACCAACCGCAGTTCACCGAACTACGCGCGAGTCGTGACCGTTCTGCCACTGCCGGAAAGCGGCCAGTTCCAGAATGGCTCTCTGACACTCGCCCTGAATCTGCCGAAAGGTACCATTAGTCAGCGAACGCTGCTGTTCGCGATTCGCAGTACCGTTCCCGATTCCAGTCTTTCGATGCGTGAGTTTAACTCAACATTGGTCGAACTGGCCCATCGCAACTCGCGATACATGTCGAGCGCGGGCCAGGCCGGGCGCTTCGATCAGGAAACGCGTCAGCAGCGGATCGAGCAGGAATTCGGTCCTCAGGCTGAGTTGAAGCAACTCGTTTTTGCGACCGATTCTGAAGCCACGATCCACGAAGCTGCTCTGCAGGCCGTCACAAAATGGATTGAAACGTCCGAATCATTCGACGTACTCGACGCTCCAGCGACCGAAATGGGAATGGACATGTTCCAGAATTTCGAATCCGGTCGATGGTTTGTGACCTGCTTCGTCATCCGCTGATGACGCCGAAATACTCCGCCGCCGCGGCAACTCGGCGGCGGCTTTTCGTACGCGTTGCTTTGCGTCAGACTGCCCTCGCTGAAGCAAGACTGACCACATCGGCACCTCTGCTCCGTCCTGAAAATTTGAGGAGCAGGTTCGATGACTGAAGTGGAATTTTCGCAACGCGAAAAACGTCTCACGATGTCCGTCCTGGTGACGCCTGACAAAGTAAACTTCACTGGCAACGTTCACGGTGGCGAGATGATGAAAATGCTGGACGAAGTCGCTTACGCCTGTGTCTCTCGATGCAGCGGCAATTACGTAGTCACACAGAGCGTCGATCAGGTTGTCTTCAAACGACCCGTTCGAATCGGTGAGTCGGTCACTTCTCTGGCAACAGTCAACTTCGCTGGCCGGACCTCTCTGGAAGTCGGCGTGAAAGTCAATTCCGAAAACATTCAGAAGCGAAGTTGTCGACACACCAACCTCATGCTATTTCACAATCGTCGTGATCAACGACGACGGGCAGTCGGTACCGGTCTTTCTGGACAATTCCGACGATCGTCGTCGCCACGAAGGCGAGAAAATGCGTCGTGATTTTCGCCATGAGATTCAGAAACGCAACGCAGAAATACGAAAGAACTGCAAAGGGTGTTAAACATCGCGCATTCAACGTTCAACGATGAACTTCGAATTTACAATGGGCAAAGGTCGTTCTCATGAAGCCGTCGATTCTCGTATTGCTACTGATGCAGTTACTGATTCCAGCGTCGCTGTTCGCTCAAAGAAAATTGCCGTTCGATGCCTGGGACAAGAACGGCGACGGGCAATTAACCAAAGAAGAATTGCCGCCAAACGTCCGTCAGAACTTTGAGAAAGCTGACGCAAACAACGACGGCATGATCTCTCGCAAAGAGGATTCAGCTTTCCGGCGTCGAGCCGTTCAGCGCAGCAATGCCCCGCGACAATCGCGCACACCCGCCAACATCGAAGTGAAGTCAGACCTCGCTTACGCGGGAACTGACAACCCGCGTCAGAAACTCGACCTGTTCTTTGCAAAGAAACGAGCAATCGAAAAGCCGCTCCCACTCGTTGTATTCATCCACGGAGGCGGCTGGCAAAATGGCGACAAACGCAGCGGATTACACCGCGTCGCTGCCTTCGTCGAGTCGGGTGAATTTGTTGGGGCTTCAATTGGTTACCGGTTAAGCAGCGAAGCCATCTGGCCCGCTCAGATTCACGACTGCAAGGCAGCCATTCGCTGGCTGCGTGCACATGCAGTCGAATTTGGATTCGATCCAGACCGCATCGCGGTCATGGGCTCATCAGCCGGCGGGCACCTCGTTGCCATGCTGGGAACCAGTGGCGACGTTAAGAAGCTGGAAGGTGACCTCGGCAAACACCAGGACGTCAGCAGTCGCGTCAACTGTGTGATCGACGAATTTGGTCCGACCAACTTTCTGACGATGAATGACTTCCCAGGCAAGATGGATCACCTCGCGAAGGACTCACCCGAATCAAAACTGCTCGGGCGACAGATCACGGAAGTACCGGAACTCGTTCGCGAGGCATCGCCCATCACCCACGTTACTAAAGATGATCCTCCAATTCTGATCATCCACGGAACAAAGGATCCACTGGTTCCGTACCAGCAGTCGGTCACCTTCGCAGAGGCGCTCAGAAAAGCAGGAGTGACCGTGACATTGCAAAAGATCGAAAACGGCGAGCACGGCGGTTTTAAAAACGAAGAAGTCAACGGCCGCACGCAGGCGTTCCTGCAAAAATATCTGCTCGGCCGTGATATAAAAATCTCATCCGAACCAGTTATTGTTGAGCCGCGTCGTCGACGCTAAACCCGGTTGCCTGAAACAAACGACATCCAATTCACTCCGTGTCAGGCACGGAATATCTGCTCCTTGAAAGGAATCGAGCAATGATGCAACTGCTGGGCGATCCGGGAACAACGCAGTACGACCTGCGATTCTCCGTGCTGGGAATCCCCGTCCGTGTTCATCCATTGTTCTGGCTGATCGGTCTGCTGCTCGGATCACAAACGCCAGAACTCTCACTGGTTGCAATCTGGGTAGGATGCCTGTTCGTCTCAATCCTTGCCCATGAGCTCGGACACGCGCTGGCCGCACGAAGCTACGGATGGCATCCCGACATCGTCCTGCACAGCTTCGGAGGCTTTGCACGCTACTCCCCCGGCCACGGCTACACGCGTAAGCGAGCCATCTGGATCGCCTTTGCCGGACCACTCGCCGGTTTCGGGCTGTTCGCTATCGTCTACTGCGCACATCTATGGCTTAGCGAAGGACTTGCAAACCAGCAGCCTTGGGCGATCAACCTCATTTCGAGCAACGCAGGTGGTGGAATCAAGTTCGCAATTCATAATCTTGAATACATCAACCTGTTCTGGGGTCTGGTCAACCTGATGCCCGTCTTCCCGCTGGACGGAGGCAAGATCTGCTTTGAAATCTGCAACGGACGCGGCAGTTACTCCGGGCAATCCCGCGCCTATCAGATCGGCATGATGACCGCCGGTTTGATGGCCCTCTACTTTGCAAGTTTGGAGATGTACCTTGCCGCTCTCATGTTTGGCAGCCTCGCTTACCAGAACTACCAGTTTCACAGCCAGGTAAAACGAAGCTACCAGTAAGCCAGTACCTGCCTTACGACGTTCGGTTGGCAATTCTGCCACCAGCATCCCACTGAACTCTCGCAGCAAATCTGCTCGGAACAACACGATGATCGCAAGAGAAATTCTCCGCTTCCTTTCCGATGTGGCGCCACCTGAACTGGCCGAAGACTGGGACAACACGGGGCTGCTGATCGGGAAACGGGACGATACTGTCAGCTCGATCATGACCTGCCTCACACTGACGCCAGACGTCGCTGAAGAGGCTGTCTCCAATGAGGCAAGTCTCGTTGTCACCCATCATCCGATTCTCTTTCGAGCCGTGAAGAAACTGACGGACGAGACCAGCGAAGGGCGCATGCTGCTCTCGCTGATTCGAGCGGGCGTCGCCGTTTACTCACCTCACACAAGTTACGACAGCGCATACGAAGGTGTTAATCGTCAACTCGCAGCTTCGTTAAATCTCGAAAACGTGAAGCCAATTCGCCCCCAGGACGGTGGACAGGACTCTGGGCCGAACGAAGAACCGACTGGCTCGGGCCGATTGGGAGATCTGACAGACGAAGTGTCACTGACCGAGTTCGTCGCGATGGTGAAGCAGGCTTTGCAGATTGACCACACATGGTTCGTCGGTGATACGGCCTCAAAGATTCGCCGCGTCGGCATCGCGTGCGGAGCAGCGGCCGAGTTCATGGACGACGCCGCTCGCCACGACTGCGATGTCCTGCTGACGGGTGAGGCAAGGTTTCACGCGTGCCTTGAAGCAAGAACTCGTGGCATCGCGCTTGTACTGCCGGGACATTATCCAACCGAACGACCAGCAATAGAAACCCTGGCCGAACGACTGGCGAATCAGTTTCCCGCTCTGAACGTCTGGGCGAGCAGTGGCGAAACTGATCCCGTACAGTGGTCATAGCCAGCTGATTTTTTACCCGAATACCGCATTGACTATCTCTCTGTTGCCGGAGTCTCTCCATGAGCCAGGAATTCTCAGCACCACCTCGCGGAGTCGGTATACAGGTCGTTAAATCTTCGGCCGATCAACTGGTAATCGCAGTCCCACCAGGCGGAACAAAAGCACGCCGCCTCGGTTGCTCTGGATTCTTCTGTATGGCAATTGTCCTGCCGATCACGTGCGGGATCATTTATGGCGGCGTCGAAGGAAAAATTGGAAATGCAACTTTCATGTTCAGTGTGCTGGCATTTACCGGAATGCTCTGGGCTGTCGGAATCGGAATGATCATCGCCTGGGTTCGAATGCGGTTTACAAAGATTTTCCTGTCAGTCGAGCGTGAACATTTTGCGATACAGAAGACACTGTTCGGGCGCAAGAAGCTGAAAAACATTCAGCTCGACAAGAACTCACATGCAAAACTCATCGAGTCGTACAAAGAAAATGACGTCGCAGTCTACGCGATTCAGATGGAGGGAATCGGACAGACTGAAAATTTTGCGACTGGATTGAGCTACGAAGAAAAACGCTGGCTGGCCAATACGATCAATCGGTTTCTCGGCACCAGTGGACGAGCGATGACTGACCACACAGACACGGGCTCACTGCCCACATTCTGCGGCGACTGCGGCGGCGAGTTGATGATCGGCGACGGCAAACATGTTTGCCCTGACTGCGGCCGTATCTATCTTGAGGGAGAAAACGACGATGCCTTTGAGATTGATCCAGTTTCTCGTCGAGATCGGGCAGCAGCAATAGCTCTTCGAGGTGCCGCTGGTAAAATCACAGAACGTCCGCCCGCACTGAATCCCTACGAATTGCCCGCTGACTCTGACATCCGAATCGACCTCGATGATGGCGAGACGCTCACATTCTCTTACCGAGTCCAGATCCCTTTTCTCATTAAGATCATTTCAGGAGGGTTCCTGTCATTTTTCTGCCTCATCTGGTACGGCGCCTCGTTGACAGTTCTCACTTCTGTAATCATGAACGACGATCCAATTGAGGCTAAAATCGGAATGGCACTGTTTATCAGTATCTTTCTCTTATCAGGATTAATTCCGTTTGGAATGCTGCTGACTCTCTTTTTCGCAAGAGCCCGTCTGCAAATGCGACGAGATGA
>CALGTK010000053.1 GCA_937904325.1 uncultured Planctomyces sp. | reverse complement strand
GCCGGTCTCCATGATTCGTTTGTGAGTTGGATTTCTGTGGTGATTAGTTCGCCGGCCGTCACCCGTCCCGGCAGGTCGCCTTTGACGTTGAGCTTGGGGCGGTAGAGTAGATTCGTCAGCCACACGACCAGGTACGTGGAAAAAAGAGCACAGAAAAGCTGGTAAACTGGGATGTCGACGGTCGCCATTCCGGCTGATGTGAACAGCACGCTCCAGAACAGAAATCTGCCGGCCGGGGTGAGCTTGTAACGCCACAGGTATCGAGCGTAACGGACAGTAAACGGCACATACTTTGGCCGCTGAATTTTGCGCCGTCGTTGCCGCCAGACTGGTTTCGAGGGCTGCGGTTTGTCCACCATTATATGGCCCGATCGTTGATGGCTTATCGATGATGCTGCGTCAGGACATTCTCAGGTCGATGTAGAAGTTAAACGGGAACGCGAACCGTCTTGATCAGGTCTTCGATGATGTCTGCTCGACTGACGCTGCTGTATCGACTCTTTGAAGTGAGAACGACTCTGTGAGGAAGGACGTACCGTGCCATCTTCTGGACGTCGTCGGGTGTTGCGTGATCGCGACCCGTCAGAAACGCGGCGGCCTGAGATGCACGAAACATCATCAAAGAACCTCGTGGGCTGACACCGAGCTTAAGACGTTCGTCGGCTCGTGACTGTGTGACCAGTTCAACGATGTATTGCCCGACGCTCCTGTCGACATGGACCTGCCGTACCGCAGTCTGCATCGCGACCACCTCGTCGCGACTTAATACCGGATTTACCGAATCAATTGGATGCGCAATGGCCTGGTCGAACAGAATGTCGAGTTCCGTTTCTGCGTTGGGATATCCCAGTTTCATGTAGACAAGGAAACGATCCAGTTGCGCCTCGGGTAGTGGATATGTGCCGTGAAAGTCGACCGGATTCTGAGTTGCAACGACGATAAATGGATTTGGTAGTTCGTGGCAGACACCTTCGATCGTTGCCTGAGCTTCGCTCATCGCTTCCAGTAAAGCTGACTGAGTTCTGGGCGATGCTCGATTGATTTCATCGGCCAGCAGAACGTTGCAGAAGATCGGGCCTTCGCGAAACGTGAACGAGCCATCGACCGGGTTATAGATCGATGCTCCCAGGATGTCGGATGGCAGAAGGTCGGGAGTGAACTGAACCCGATTGAACGCAACGTCCAGCGACTTTGCCAGAGCTTTAGCCAGTGTGGTTTTACCGACGCCGGGTACGTCATCCAACAGGACGGAACCGCCTGCGAGGATGGCGGTGATTAAAACTTCAACTGCATCCTGTTTTCCTCGGATGACTTCGGACAGGCATGCAGCCAGTTGTTGAAGCTTTTGCTGACTGTCCAGCGGCGCTGAAGATGTTTGATCGGACGATGGCTGACTGACAGGTTCGCCGTTCAAGATTGACTCCACTTTGATCTACTCGCCCAACCCGGTAGCCGGTCCTTCAGGCGATCGTTTTGAAGCTCGCAATGTAGTCAGTCAACGGTGGGCTGGCCATGCGAGCACGGAGTGTTGATGCTCCAGCATGTTCGATTCAGTATTGTCGAAAGTAGCGTCGAGGATCCTTCACTGACTGTCGGACATTCCAGTAGGTCTTCGCTTCGCGATCGAGGTCTAACTGTAACGCGTTTTTTCCGGTCAGCTTTGTCAGTAGCCCGATGGGCCAGACAACGCCGTAGAACACGACAGCCAGCACAACGTTTGAGACGACAAAGCCGATCGGAAAAACGGCGGCCATCCAGACGACGTAAACAACTCGGATGAATGCCGGGGAAAGAACTCCCGCGATGCCGACGACGGCCCCTCCTCCGGCGATCAGGCTGGCAGTTTCGAGTGATGCTCCTTTGCCGTGTGCCAGCCAGGCCACAATTGCAAAGAACACGATTAGAAGGAGTGAAAAGACTTTCAGCTCCTTCTTCGAAGGATTCCAGTTGATATCGACAATAGCCATCGAGAGTGTCTTTCAAAGCTGGGCTTGCATTTGGTGTACGTCTTTGGCGGAAAGCTATTCTCAGTCACAAATCATGGTTTGGCCATAGAACATCTTGAGTTGATGGGGCACGCGGTCAATCTCTCCGTCGATCTGAGCATCTGAGTAAGAGCATCGCCAGCGCAAGCGGTCACTTGGTTTCATATTACTTTCGGGACTTGCTGTTGGCATTGAATATCGAGCGTTGCAATTCACTCGCTGGATTTTGTGCGGCGGGAGCGATCCGGAGCGGGATAGCCTGTCGTACATCGGCAGGCCAGCTTTGATGACGTGCAGTCCGCGCGAGGTCTGTCCGACCTTCAGTCGATACTTTTCGATTGGCGTTCGCGCGTGTCCGGAAAATCGGACGAAGCCCGCCGTGGATCAGTCTTGAAAAGCGAGAAGTTGCTCCACCGTCCACGTTGCCCGTGTCGATAATAACAGACGAAGATTCCGTTAATGGTCAGGGCACAAGCGACAGCGACTCCATTGATTCCTGCCCTCAGAATCAGGACTGGCTTCACGAAAGTGGCCGCAGTTTTTCATGAAGAGCCGCAGTTTTTCATGAAGAGC
>CALGTK010000052.1 GCA_937904325.1 uncultured Planctomyces sp. | reverse complement strand
CTTTGTGCGGGCTGGTGGATGTTACGGCCACTTGCCATCCCGCCCGGATTAATCATCACCGGGTTTCTCGGCGGCTGGCTGTTCGGTGTCATCCTGTTTATCTCATATCGAATCAGAAATCTCAGAAAGCGTCTGATGTTTTTCGCTCCCATGGCCACACTGGGACCAATCGTCGCTGTTATCGGCCGAGCAACGTTTTCGACACCTGCAACACCGCTCTCATCATTCAGCTTGCCTATGGTGGGCGCCTTCTTCGGTGTTGCTCTGGTGGTATCTGCCGCGAACCCCAAAACCCATCCGAAACACTGATTCAACAGAAAGTGTGTCCGTATTTTCGTCTGTCAGACTTTCCCGACCGTCGCCCTTCAGTAACTGGATCAGGAATTGAGTCCGGCCTGATCGCAGGCAACTGGAACACCGGGCCACGGGCAGCGTCATACGCAGTTCAGACGCGTAGGGTCAAAAAAATCCGCCGCACGTCGTGTGTGCCATCATGGGGAACACGCCAGCTGTGGCACACCAGCACTATCTTCAGACCGCCGTCGATGACCTGATGAAAGTTGCCGGAAGGACACCTCAAAAGCGGCGAAGAATCCGGCGCAGTACACTACCGAATTGGGGAGTATAGGCTCGCAAACTGGATCTCAGCAGCCGGCCCGGGCCTTTCACGCGGATAAGCGGGTTCGCATGGGCAACGTGTCTGCCGTGTGCCTGGTCGTTGCGGTGATCGTGATCACCAGCTGCATTCTGTTTTCGACGGTGAAGAACCTGCTGGGGTAACGGTTACTGTAGATTCGCCTGCTGCCACGCTCGGACTTTGCGAGTCACGCTCGACAACGCCGCCCGATTTGCCGGTGCCCGGGGATCGTATTCCGTCAGTGGGTCTCCGAGGATTTTCCGCAGGAAGAATTTGGCGCACTGTTTTGTAAACAGAGGCGAGGAACTGTGGAGCCCGGTTGTCAGCTCGGTGAGCTGCATGACTGTTGGCCGACGGCTCTCGGCAGCTGCCAGGAACCAGCCGGTCATCTTCCTTGCCGTTTGACGATCGATCTGTTGAAGCCGAAAGAGCATCTGCAGGTCGGCATCGCCCGCCGACGGATTCTGCTGGACGCGAGTCACAAGCCACTGCACCAGCGTCTGCCGGTGAATCTCGTTTCCGGAATCGGCAATCTGACGGGCCAGTTTGAGTGGCAGCGGCTGCGATCTCGAGACCGAACATTGCAGTGCAATCTGCGTCGCCACGTAGCCTGTCGCCGCGTCGGGCGACTGACGAACGCTGGCCGCTTTCTGAAGTAGGTTTGCGGCCTTGTTAAATTCGGAACATAGATCTGCAGGAAGGCTCACCGGTCCCGGCTTTGTTCGAGTCCACTCGTTCACGCGGACCGGCCGGAAAACGCTCAACAATCCAGCCGAGTCAACTCGACCGAATTTTCGCCGAGTCAGCTCGTGGCCATCGACGCTGGCCTCACCGCGGTACGCAGCCAGGACGGTCTCTTGCGAGTCTCGTTCAATCGCGACCGTGGTTTCGTTCCGCGTCGCGCGAATTTCAAACGACTCGCCACCGACCTGCACGATGACTCGCTGTCCCTCGTTCAAGCCGACGATGGCGAGCCTTCCTGACTGCACCTGGCAGATCGGAATCAGTTCGTCATCGGCAGTGGCGGCGGGAGTGCCGCGGGCTTTCCGCTTCCGCTCTGCCGAAATCTCGACGAGCGAATCCGCCGCCGCCATCAGTTGCGTTCCATTGACCGCCTTGCCGGCGACCGCGCTGTTGGCGAGCGTCAAAAGTTCCGTTCTCGCGTTCGACTTCCAGAGGTCTGCCCCCTTCGCGTTGAGCAACCCGCGCCACTCAGACTCGGCCGAGTCTCGCACACCGACGATACCTCGAATGTCGGACCACTCGACCAGCTTAACCGGCAGCGGAAGAGGCATCCCTGGATCGGGTACCGGCTTATCGGGCATTGGGGTTGTACCGGGCATTGGGGTTGTACCGGGTTGTTTGCGAACAATCGGATTTTGACCAGTCCCATCATTCGAATCAGGATCCACAGGCTCTTTGTCGGGCGAGCCGTCGTTCGGTTCCGGTCCTTTACGCACAATTATTGCTGGCGGGGCAGAAACTTCCGGGTCGACTTCGCGATCCGGATCGTCCGGCCGCGCCTGCTGAACTACGTTGGGACGCCCGATGAACTGCGTGACGAGTACAACCAGTGCGAGCACCAGACCCGCTGCTGCGAGAATCTTTCCAGTCGAGAACCGCGTCCCCGGCCTGACTGGTCTCGGGTCCGCAGCAACAACGATCTGAGGCAGGTCCAACGACACAGACGGATGAACCGACGTCGTTTCCTGTTTGGAGCCCTCTTCCCGAACGACTTCCTGCTGACTTTTCAGAGCCACTACGGCAGCAGGCTGCTCCACCTTACGCCCTGCCAGCAACGAAGAAACGACCGATCGGACACGCTCGTCGGAAACCGTTTCCCAGCCGGTCGCTGCCGCTTCCTGCTCGGCACGCCACGTGGCGACGATCTCGCGCAGCAGACTGTTCGAAGCCCAGCACTCGCGTTCGAACCTGGTTTGTGCCGGCTCGGTCATTCGGCCTTCGATGAAGTCCGCCACGACCAGCGGGTCGACTTTGTCAGCGTGCCTCAGCAGTTCGTCCGGCGACATTGGCTGCTGATGAACTCGAGTCAGTTGCTGGTACTGCTCCGCCAGTCGGAGATCGTTCGCGATGAGCCGGCGCAGAGGAGCGGCCGCGTCCGCGGACAGTTCTCCGTCCAGCAGTTGAATCATCCGGATCAGGTTGGGGAGGGTGGTCTGTGGCATGTTGGTGGTTCAAAGGAGCGGGCTGGATTCCTGATTCTGGCCCGCTGCGGTTTCAAGTGGCAGAAACATAGTGATGGTTTTGAAAAGTCGTCCCGGCTGTTCTGTTTCCGGCTCCGGTCATCCATCCGGAGTACGTTCGAGATGTGTCCGCAGTCGGTCGCGAGCTCGATTGAGTTTCGGGCCGACGGCATTGACGCTGAGCTGCAGTTCCTCTGCGACCTGCTCGTACGACATCCGTTGTTCGTAAAAAAGTTCCAGCACGCGGCGATCATCCGGGGACAACTTCTCCCTCGCCGCCTGCAGACAACGAAGTTTTTCGGCGTGTTCCGGCTCGGTGGGGCGTTCCGGGGCGAGTTCGATTAATTCCGGGTCTGCATTTGCGGGCAACTTGCGGAGACGTGACAGGTAACGCAAAGCAATTCGGCGAGCGATTGTCCACAGCCACGTCGACAGCCGACTATCACTCGAAAACCTTCTCAGCGATTTCATATCGCTCGCGACGAGGGCGGCATAAACGTCGCCACAGATTTCCGCGACCACATCGGGCTTCGCCATACCAAAGTTTGCTTCCACACATGCCGCGCGAGCTTGCTGCTGGATCAACCGATCGTACCGCGAAACAAATTCCGTCCACGCCGCTTCGTCACGCAAAAGAAGCCGCTGCACCAGAGCCTGATCCTGCTGGATCAGGTCCGTCTGGTGCAGCGGCCTGGACGCAGCCTGACCGAAGTCAGACTGCGTCTGGCGAGGCTCTTGTTTGAGGTTTCCACCGGAATCCATACAGACTTTCGTAACGTCGATTGCAGCCGTCACCGGGTACTAAATCGTTTCCGGAGGACGGGAGTGCCCGTCGCCCCGCAGGCGATGCCATCAACCATTCAGTGCATCTGACAGGATTTCCTGCTGGCGGTCCAGCAGAATCTGAAGACTCTCCTGAGCCCCCTCACAATAATTGTAAACGCGTCGTGCCACCTGCGTAGCCCCCACGTTAACCAGATAGCGGACGCACTCATCGCACAAGTCATCGACCATGACTGAGCACATTCGTACAGTCTGGCGGGAGTTCTGGTGACATTCCCGAGCCGCCGCGGTCGCCGCCTCGACCCGCCCGGCACGCAGCAGTCGGTGAATGTTATCGACGCATTCGACGGTGTCGTCCGCCACAACTCCGGTGCACCGGTCGACAATGTCGTCGACGTGAGAGACGCAGCGTGCCGCCACATCAGCCGGCTGAACGTGTGCCTGGGCGGTGAGAGTCGTTGCCAGCAAGGCCGCAAACGCAGTGGTAATCGTTGCAAGTCGTGTCATTTTAATTCCCCGATCTGAAGTGAGAGTAGAAGTGATTGAGTGAACTTTCTGTCCGCAAATGTCATTTGAACCGGTGTCACTTTATTGGTGACGCGACTTCCTGAATTCGTGCAGGCAATTTCTACGATTCCGGAAAAATATTTTGAGCGTGAGGACAGACGTGGTGGCAGCACATTCGGAGAGCGCAATAACTCTGCGGTTTTCGAGTGTGGCGAGGAGAATCGCTATCCGCGAAGGATCGAGGCAGAATCCCAGTCTGGAAGCACAGCGAGTTCTGAGTCCGTCATGTGCCGGGCATGCCAAAGCGAATGGCAGTGCCTGATGTCAGGCCACGCAGCGTCGTGGCCGTTGCGTGTTTACGTCGACAGCATCCCGTATTGTCGCTCGGCTCAATCAGTTCATTACACAGCCCCTGATGGTTCCGCTCCGCGTGGTAGTGTTACACGTATTTATGAACGGCATTCTCAAGTGACTTGCGTCCGAAGAAGATCATGTGATCCAGGCACTCGGTCTTCACGCTCCGGAACCACCTTTCCATATAGGCGGTGAGATTACGGCAGACCTGCTTCATCCACCCGGCATTGGGGCTCGACGTGATCCTGGCAATCTGCACACGGCGTGTCGGGAGTGACGATCGTCGTCAGTTTGAACAGGGCCTTGCGACCAATGGCCTGTCCTTCCACAGCCAGCAGTCGTCGCTGGTTATCGTCGAGGAGCAGTCGCTTGCGACCGGGCTGCTTCAGCAGG
>CALGTK010000051.1 GCA_937904325.1 uncultured Planctomyces sp. | reverse complement strand
GAGCAGCTCAATGTGAGGTCAACTGACCTCAACGATTTAATCGGTTCTGTCAGTCATACCGAGGCTCTATTCAACATCCTGCAGGGGCGGCTCCCCTCGGAAAACGAACGCCGGCTCTTCGATATCGTCCTCGTCGCCTTTCATGCTGGCTGGGGCGTGCTTCCGCCGACCACGCTTGTACCCCGAATTGTCGCCGGCACCGGAGTCAATACGGCTCAAGCGATGGCGGCCGGATTCCTTGCCAGTGGGCCGTACCATGTGGGAGCGATCGAGCATGGCATGAAGTTGTACAAGGCGATCGGCGCCGAGTTTCTCGCAGAAAACAAAAGCAATCCAATCTCCGCAGACGTTGAACAATTCGCTTTTGACGTGACCGTTCGCCGCATTGAATCTGGAGAGATTCTCGGTGGTTATGGGCATCCTTTGCTCCGAAAGGATCCGCGCCCTGTACACATGCGGAAGCTGATGTGTGAGATGAATGCGGAAGGAATTTATATAGACATCTACGACGGCGTCGTCAGAGCCATGCTTGATAAGAAGGGCGTTGTTCCTAATGTTGACGGCATGACAGGAGCGATCCTGTTGCACCTCGGATTTCAGGTGGAACATGGAACGGGCCTGTTTCTGCACGCTCGATCAGCCGCAATGCTTGCACACATCATCGAAGAACAAACGGACATGCCGTATCAAACGATGCGACGATTCATGTTCATGCCGATCGCGATGCCAAAACTGTTCAATGCCGACTTCAAGAAGCTAACTAAAAAGTTCAACGGCCTGCGGGATTCAAAAGTTTTTCAAGCGATCAAGAGTACGGTCAACTCGTCGACCCGAAAAGCGAAAGAGAAGGCTGCGACACAGGAGCAGTTGGACCAGCAGCAGATTGATGAACACCGAAGATCACGGTCTTCCACGGCAGTCGACATTTCGATCCTGACAAACAAACCTGAAACTGAAGACCGAGTCACTCGCCAGAAAGGCTTTGGCGAATCCGACGACATCCCTGAAATGGCAGCTGACAAAGGTTTATTCTCGGAAGAACTGATCTCAGACTGCTCATCCCCTGAATTGCTGGCTGGAGCGGCCTTCTTCCTTTCCAGTTGTCTGCAATCAATATCCAACAATCAAGCTGAGTGTCCGGGCAGCGGCCAGATAGGTAACACTGAAGCACTGGTAAACTCGGCACTCGAACTCGTCCGCCAGGCAGCGGATGCCAATTCACCCGCAGAGGGTTAAGTGTCTATCTGGATCGACCTTCATCTTCTTCTTTATTAAAATTCAACGACAGCGGCACAGACAACTCAGAGTTTGACATTTGCAGCGGTTCGTCGCGGTCCATGTGCCTCTGTAGTTTAAAATCTTATCAGTTAAAGTAAGAAGAAAAATCAGCAAACCACTTTGTTTTCAACTGCGCGAGTACACGAGCAGCAGAAAAGGCAACCATGCCAGAATCATATATTGTGCGATACGGCTCAACCCGGACCGTCGCTGAATTCAGCTTCAAAGGTCCGCAGCAGTTTGATCGTTCTGACTCAGTGCTGGTCCGTAGCAGCCGCGGAGTCGAATGGGGCGAAGTGCTCTGCCCGGCTTCTGACACGACTCGGAAGTACCTCAAGAGCGAAGAGCGGGCGGGGCGGATTCTTCGAGGTGCCGACGACGACGCATGGACTAAGCGAGATGAAATGCAGGATCGCGAGCAGGATGTGTTTAAGCAGGGCCGTGAGATCATTCGCGAACACAAGCTTAATATGAATCTCGTGGACGTTGAGTGCATCTTTGGGGGCGAGCGAGTCGTCTTTTATTACCTGGCAGAACAACGAGTCGACTTTCGCGAACTTGTCAAAACACTCGCCAAAAAGTTTCAATCCCGCATCGAAATGCGGCAGATTGGCGTCCGGGATGAAGCAAAACTACTCGCCGATTTTGGAGACTGTGGCCGCCCGGTCTGCTGCGGGACTCATCTGGACGAGATGCCGCCAGTCTCGATGAAGATGGCGAAGATGCAGAAGGCGACGCTGGATCCGAACAAGATTTCCGGTCGTTGCGGACGCTTGAAATGTTGCTTGCGTTACGAGTTCGACACTTACGAAGAATACCGTCGCGAGCTTCCTTCAAATGGGACAATTGTCGTTACGAAGGCGGGACAGGGCAAAGTTGTTGCTCAGGAAATTCTGGCGAAGAAAGTGCTCGTTTCTTACGAAGGCGGCCGACGAATGATTGTCGACCTTTCCGAAATCCTGACGACAATCAGCTCAAAGAATGATGGATTGAACGCTGGTGGAAAGTCCAAACCGAATCAGGACAGTTCACCGGACACGCCCAACGCTGGCAACAAATCAAAGCCGACTGAAGCAAAGAAGAACCAGTCGCTCGGCGATTCAAATCCTGACCGGCAATAGCCAGTGCTAAGTAACTTAAGGGTGGCACTGGTTACAGGTAACCTGAGCTACCGCAGCGAAATGTCCTCAGAAATCGGAAGTTAATTCGGATTTCACACTGGAATCTGCAGACGTGCCGATCATCCCCCTCGAACTCCTTGCGGTCGGCGAACGAGCTCGCATCACCGAAATCGATGGCGACAGTGCTTTCGTGAATCGGTTGAACGAGATGGGGCTCGGCGAGGACGTCGAAATTAAGATGATCCAATCGGGCACCCCGTGTATTATCGCTCTGGACAATCACCGCCTCAGCTTCCGCGGAGAAGAAGCTGGCGTGATCTTTGTAGACACTGACTAATCAACGAAACGAGTCACCGGGTTACTCCCGAATGGCTGACGCGTTGAAATCGGTAATTGAATCCCCATGTCCGTCGCATCGCCTGCTCAAACTGCAGAGACTCGAATTCTGCCGATCCGGCGGCGTGCGGATATTTCGTTTCATGAGCAACACATCGGCGGCACGCGTTACTGGCATATCAAAGATCCGGTTTCACTCAGGTACTATCAACTCAGCCCGGAAGAACACTCCGTTCTGATAATGCTCGATGGAACGGTGTCGCTGCAGGAAGTCCGCCGCCGTTTCGAAATCGAGTTTGCTCCGCAGCGGCTTTCGCTGCCTCAAGTTCAATCATTTCTGTCGATGTTGCACAGCTCTGGCCTTGTGATTTCTGATTCACCGGGACAGGCCGAGATTCTTGTCTCGCGAACCCGCAACTTGCGCAGTCAGCGTCTGCTGAAACGATTCTCAAACGTGTTGGCGATCAAGTTTCGCGGCTTTGACCCGCACGGTTTTCTCAACTGGCTTGTACCTCAAACACGTTTTTTGTTTGCCCCCTGGTGCGTGACGTTGTGCGTTGTTTTTATGTTGGCGGCTGCCGTGCTGGCCGCCGTTCGGATCGACACTCTGCAATCGCGACTTCCACACTTTCACGAATTCTTCGACGGCACGAATCTGATTCTATTGGCGGCAACGCTGGCCGTGACGAAGGTACTGCACGAACTCGGACACGCGGTGTCTTGTCGTCACTTCGGGGGAGAGTGCCACGAGATGGGAGTCATGCTGCTCGTACTGACGCCGTGCCTGTACTGCAACGTTTCTGACGCCTGGATGTTGCCCAGTCGTTGGCAACGCATCGTCATCAGCGCCGCGGGAATTTACATCGAGCTGCTGCTTTCGGCCGTTTGCCTTTTTCTTTGGTGGTTCTCCGTGCCGGGAGCGTTCAACTCATTGTGCCTGAACGTTGTTTTCGTTTGTTCGGTCAGCACACTCCTCTTTAATGGCAATCCGCTGCTCCGGTACGATGGGTATTACATTCTGGCCGACCTTGTCGAAATTCCTAATCTTCGCCAGCAGGCCGGAGCACTCTTCCGCAACTGGATGAGCATCTGGTTTTTTGATGCCGAACTCGCTAACCAGCGACTGCTGCCACAACGCCGGCGAGCTTTTCTCGCCACGTGGCACGTTGCGTCGTGGCTGTACCGGCTGCTGGTTGTCTGGGGAATCATGTGGTTTGTCCACCGCGTGCTGGATCCTTATGGTCTGGAGCCTCTCGTCGTCGTGATGGCCGCGTGGACCGCCGCCGGAATGTTTCTCTCACCGTTGATCAGCCTGAGTGACGTTCAACGAGCGGTATCAGACACCACA
>CALGTK010000050.1 GCA_937904325.1 uncultured Planctomyces sp. | reverse complement strand
CTGTCAGCCTGCCCGCCCTCGCGAGTTCGAAAAGTTTTTCATCCGGCATTGATGACCACAGGAAATAACTCAGCCGCGAAGCAATTTCATACTGGTCAAGTGGGCCGCCGTTTTCACGAATGTAAAGAAACTCCGGAGAGCACAGAATCGCTGCGTATCCAATCTGCATCGCCTCGATACCTTGAGCCGTCTGAGCGTCTACATCACTCGGCTTGTTCTTCGCCGCATTCGCCGCAGCCAGCGGAGCGTCACGGAAGCCGGGGCCAGTCCAGGAAGCCCGAAAACTGTTCGGCAATCCGTAAGCGAGATACTCGATCCGAATATCGTGATCGCCCTTTTCCAGCTCAAGCTTGTACTTGCGTGGTGAAGGACCGTGAAGACCGTCGTGCTCAAGAATCTTCTGCCCATCAACGGAAATTCGGGCTCCGTCATCAGACGCCATCTGAATTTCATATTCCGCGGTCTTCCCGGCAGTCAGCTTGCCTTCGAACAATAAAGCAAAATAGTCCCGGTGTCCGGAAAGTTTCAGGTCAACCAGTCCACCTTCAACGTTGCCGCCGCGTTCTGGAGTCAGCTCGTTGAATTTCGGCAACTTCGTCCACTTGCCTTTGTACGACTTGAACGTCAAATCCTGAATGACGGTTGGAACGGGATCCGGATCGGGATTGAGTTGCTGTTTCACAAGTTCGACGAAGGGTGCAATCTCGTCCGTCGATACCGGCCTGCGATAAGCCCGTTCTGCGAAGGAATGCACTAACGATTCAACCCTGTCGTTGTCGAATGAACTGGAACCGTAAAGCGCCGTGTGACTTGCGGGCGGCCATTCATTAATCAGCGGCTCCAGAGTGATGCTGTAAACCCGAAGGCTGGGGCCTTTGTAATTATCGAACGCGACGGTGGTCATGTTCTTCTGCCACTTCGCGCGGGCTTCGTCGTACTGCTTCTTGTCCTTTATGTCGCGGCGATCGGGGGCCTTGTAAAACTTCGCCGGTAGAAACTTCTGAACAAGCATGTCGCTGCGGGCTTCACGGTCCGTCGGCGCGTTTTCCCAGATCAATTCGGGAATCCAGTTGGCGTCTATCCAGCTTTCGGCAGAATACGTTCTCTTCTTTCCGTCGCCCGGCACCTGAAAAACTTTGAGCGGAATGAAGCCTGTACGCGATCCCCGTTGGTGCAGTCTCAGGCTCAACTGAAAAGACTTGCTCTGATCTGCGGTGATCAGTTCACCCCAGGGATGCTGCTGATTGTGAGCCGACACTTCCACTGTCAGGCGATAGCGTGCCGAGACTCCGACTCCACCACGGACGGGATCAGGAACGATCGTGTCGCGTCGGAACCAGGTATCGAAGTCGGAGTGACGTTCACGGGCCAGTTTCTCGAGGTCGCCCCGAACGCCCTTCTGGATGTGCCCGGCAAACCGACGCGTTTCGATTTCCGGCTTCGGTCCGATTTCGGTCGCCAGTGCCAGACTCTCTTCCGCCGCGTCGAACATCAGCTTCAGAAAAAAATCGGACATCACCAGCCGATTCCCGATGTTGTCAAAACCGTGATCTTCCTCGTCGGGCGGAAAACTTCGAAACGGATCGGTGCTCGTGTTTTCGACGCTTCCGTTGCCGTTGTTGTCGACAAGCCTCGCGACATTGCCGATTCGCAACTCGGGATCGTTCAGTCGCAACAGATCACGGACAGTGTTACGCAGTTCAAAACGATTCAATCGACGGGCGACTGTCTGGCCACCGGTGCTGCGATGCCTGGCATATGCCTCTTTCAGTTGGACCGTAAGAAGCCTGATGACCTCGGCGACTTTCTTCGAATCTGGTTGCTCAAGTTCCTTCGGCGGCATTTCATCACGGTTCAGGACGTCGACGATTTCCTGCCAGACCTCAAGAGTCTCGACCTTCATCAGGTCGTCACCGAGCGTGTCGAAACGCTTGTCATTCTCCTGCGTTCCAGGCCCGTGGCATTCCTGACAATGCATTTTCAGGAACGGCCGAACTGCATCAAGCGGCGAGGCTGCATCAGTCACAGTCGTCGCAAAACTCACGGCGAAAGCAAACAGCAGTATCTTCACGTGATTTAGCTCCATTTCAGTCCGGGGAGTGAACCGTTGCTTGTTCCGAAGCGGTCAATGTCGAGACCGTGCTGCTGCAGAATCGACAGCAGTAGATTGGCGGCGGGTACTCGCTTCGAGTCCTCGTCAGAATAAACCTTATGCTCGCCATGCTTGAATCCGCCACCGGCCAGCAGCAACGGAAGATTTTTCGTTGAGTGCGGGCCGGTCGCCATGCCGCATCCCCACATCACGGTTGTGTTGTCGAGCAGCGTGCCTCCGTTGATCGTGTCTTCCTGCGACTTCAGCAAATCGAGCAGATACGCGAACTGTCGCATCTTGTTGTTCTCGATCTTATTCAACGCGGCGATGTGATCGGGTCGTTCCCCATGGTGCGAAAATCCGTGGTAACCGCCTTTCAGCCCGAAGTCGCCGTTTGCAAACCCAGATGACAACGTAATTGCACGCGTCGAATCGGTTTGAATCGCCAGCGCGATCAGCTCGACCATTGCCTTAAGGTCATGCTCAGTGCCTTTTCCCTGCTGCGGTTCCGGGCGATCGGTTTTCGGCTTTGGCCGATCCAGCCACGGTTGCTGGAGTGCGATTTTCTTCTCAAGCGTTCTGACAGCATCAAGGTATTCCGCGAACTTCTGCTGATCGCGTTTACCCAGCTGTCTGGCAACGGATTTAGCTTTATCCAGCACAACATCAAGAATGCTGTTTCGCCGCTTCAGCTTCTCAGCCAGCGTGGCCTTCCTGTCGGCTGGCTCGGCGAGAAACAGTGCACGATACATTCCTCGAAGATCGATCGCAGGAACCTGGACTCCCGTTCGTGTGAAGCTGACGAAATTGGATTCGTTAACTTTCACAGTCATTGAAGGAAATCGCGTGTTGGCTCCTTCGTGCTCGGCGATCTTCTGATCGACGCTGATGTTTCCTTCCGGGTAGTGGATCGACAGATGCGGACGGACGCCGCTGAGCAGCACGGGGACACCCTGGTGTCCGATCGTGTTTCCGTGATCAAGATTCGAGAACACCGTCATGTCCGCGCGATGGCGTTCCAGAGGCTCCAGTGTTCTGGACATCTCGTAGTCATCGCCAGTCTGATCCACATTCGGGAACCACGACTCGCGATAGATACCGTAATTGCTCGACAGACAGACAAAACGTTTGACAGGCTTCTGCCCGTCATTTGCTGCCCGGCCGGAAGGAGTCATCGCTTCCAGCATAGGAAGTGCGATTGCAATGCCACTTCCTCTGAGCATCGTTCGTCTGTGAATTGGAGTTCGCATGAGTCGTCCCGCTGCGTGAAATCAATAACCGGAAACATCAACTTTATTATATGTACGGATCGGGATTCCAGCCAGAACGACTGAGCCCGCAGGGTCAAAAAAAATTCGCCAAACTCGATATATTCTGTAAATTAATAGATTTCCGGCATACCGGATTATCGCATTTCAGCCGCTTGATTTCATCTGCAACCATCAGACACTGGCCAGATTTGACCGCCGAACATGTTCTTTTCTGAGTTTAGTAGCCTGTTGAACAGCTTAATTTTGAATGCCTAAATCACAGCGACGGTAGATGTTGAGTCCGAAGTAATGGCAGCAGAGATCATGTCGGGTTACCGTGAATGAAGCGCTGAAGCATCGGTAGAGTCCCCTGGTCGCAACCTGAACGTTCGAAAACGACCAGAACAAAAGGCCACGACGGCTCGCGAACGCTTATGGCTTGCAGCTGCCTGATGATTTACGCGGGACCAGACCACGGTCGTGAGCAGCGAATACCAGCCGTATCTCTTTAGCCAGATACAGCACGAGCGCGAAAATCATCTCGTAGACATCCAGTGGAAGTCACTGGCGGATGCGCGTCAGGCTTGAGTGGTCCGGTGTGCTCTCATGCGATGAATATCCCGGAAACTACCGCAACCTGGCAACGCCACACTGATCAACCTGCACCAGCGCATGATTGACGACGGTCACCTCGAGCCTATTGAGTGATATCGGAACGAAACCGCAGTCGCGACACATCGCCTCTGCGGTTCTCACGGCATCAGAAAGCGAGACGTACAAGCGCCGGCAGTTACCAGAAAAGGAGTTCATGTTTCCATGGTTGGTGATCAGTCGTCGGAATGTGGCGAGTCTAAGGGATTGCCAAGAAGAGACTGTAGCTTTTTAATCATTAGTGTCTGTGCCTGGACGGTGAGCCGGAGTTCTCTAATTTCCTCAGAAGAAACGGATGCCGGCTGAGATGGCTCTGTGATCCGATTAGCAAACACAACGGCCAAGAAAATTAACGCTATCGATCCAATACCCAACCGGACAGCAGGAGCAGAATTCCTACAACGACTGCAGACGCCACTGACAAGGTCTCGTTTCAGGATCGACGCGTTCGCGTTGCATTGCGGACAGGTGGCCATGTCTCGGACTCCGTGCAATTGTGAAGAGTGCAATTGTGAAGAGTGCAATTCCAGAATATGCCGATCTAATGATCGCAACAGGAACCGAAAACCCTAACACCAACCTGCATCTGATGCCCAGCAACAATCAGCGTTCTACAATGGACTGTTAGTCCAGCCGGAAAGGCTTACTCACGTTCTGGTCATTCGATGCGGAAACGATCCATTCAAAGTCACACGGCGATCCACTGCGGGATGCATTGTACTGCACATGACCATGAATAGCATTGTGGGCTTCCCACGCGGACACGTTACAAACGGCATCCATTATTCGGCGACAAGTAGAAAGTCGTTCACGAAGTAGACGGCAGCAGAATGCTTTAGTCCAATTCTCGCGACTCTTCTTGCCTCGTTTGGATTCCTTATCGGACTGACCATAAACCTGACTCGCAATCGCGAAGCGATGAAGAGGCCAACGCCCTTTTGGTCGAACCTGAGCTGAAATTACCGTCGGTGCACTTCAGATTAAAATGCACCCCGCAATTAAGAACCGTGACAAATAGAAATCGAAGCATCTTCGATGCTGGCCAAGCATCGACAGGTTATTACACACATCGCAGTAAAACCCCATCGTTCCATTGAAGTCGCGACAACCGTCACCGAAGGAGACTCAGGCTATCTGATCCCAATGGAAGCCCTCAACAAATCCGCATTTGCGATTCCGATGTAAATTCACGAGAAAAAGAAACTCTTTCCTCACTCAGTATTCTTGCCCCAAGCAGAACGGATTGCGACCAGTATAGTAACCGCACATTCTTTTCAGAGCGATCAGCCATGAGTTTTTCGCGATACTTTTTAACGAGAGCTTGAGCTTCAGCTACATCTGTAATGCCAGCTTTCCTGGCACGCTCAACGCCGTTAGCGTTTCTCTCGTTTGTAATTATCATTGCCATTGAGTAGCTCATGTTTTCTCCTTTAGTATTTCTCGTTTATTAGTTCCGAAATACTGCAATCACACTTTAGAGCACCCGCACCAGAAGCCGGCTTAAACAACCAGACGACTACGTTAAAGCTGGATTCATCCACGGAATCAGGTCACTCAAACTACACCGTATGAAAATTCCCACAAATCTCTTATCTCACACGCCACCTCGGGAGACGTGCATTCTGAATAAATATGTGCGGCTCTGTCGGTGACATTCCACTTTGTGATGCTATCCATGATGGCGTTCCATCTAACATCGTC
>CALGTK010000049.1 GCA_937904325.1 uncultured Planctomyces sp. | reverse complement strand
GGCTCAGGTTCCTGAGCAGCAGCCGCGGCGGCAAAGAGCAGGGCAAGAATCGGAAGTCGGAAGTTCATTGGCGATTGATTGGAACTAAGGGGTCAGGCCGGTGTTAATTCAGCAGGATCGATGTCCTGTCACTTACGATCGACTTTGCGATACAGAAAGGCGTCGGAAGTAAGCAGCGATGTGAGCATCGCTTTCATGCTTCCTTCGTTTTCACGGTAGGCCTTGTAAGCAGCCTGCAGGACGGGGGCGTCGTTGATCGTTTCGTTACGGCCCATCCAGAAACGGAAGGCGTGGCGGACGAAGACCTGTTCGACGCGTTTGCTGTGGGCCAGCTTGTCAATCAGCTCCAACGCGTTGGCGACTTTGCCGTCAATTTCCGGGTCGCCGGAATTAATGATCTCTCCCGTGGTGTCGACGGGTTTGTTGAGTTCAATCGTCCGATAAATACCGGCGTGGTTGTACATCTCGAACGGCAGGCCGAGCGGGTCCATCTTCTGGTGACACGTCCAGCAATAGGTTTCCTGTGTGACCCGCATGCGTTCGCGCAGGGTGTTGTGTGGCTCATCCGGCAACATCGCATTCACCGTGATCGGTACATCAGGAATACCGCCGCCGAGCAGTCGTTCACGAATCCATCGGCCACGCAGGATGGCGTGATTGTCCATGGCGTCGGAGTGCGAAACGAGCCAGCTGGGATGGGTCAGGATGCCCAGGCGTTGACCTTCAGGTACTGTCGCCAGGATGCGGTCCGGTTTCATCGACCCGTAGCCGAAACTTCGCCGACCGACACGTGCGTAAATCTGCGGTCCTGACAGGTTTGCCTGAGTCAAATCATGATTGACGTATACTTTCCTCTTGATCACTTTCGTTGCAGCCGCCAGCTTCTTCTTCTTGCGATCCAGTGACGTCGCTGTTCCCTTTTCTTTCGGGTTGGCGTTCAGCAGAGCCTCGAGCTCGGCAACCTCTTCTTCTATCACAACCAGTTCGGCAGCAAGTCGCTTCTGCCGCTTCTCGGCAGCTATCTTCGCAGCAGCGACGGACTCTGCTACTTCTTCCTGAGTGCTTTTTCTGCCGAAGTAAACATTGTCCGTCCGGGAGTAGACGTTGGTCGTCATGGTGGCCACGACTTTGTCAGTCGTCAGCAACTGCTTGAGCACATCCTTGTCTTCCTGAAGGATGAGTTCGATCAGGCGGTCGGTACTCGCAGTGGCGTCGAACATGGCGCGATAATGCGACGTTCCCCGGCCTACACCTGTCTCCGCGAGCGCTTTGGAGTCCTTGCAAATGTAACCACCAAGATCGTGGTCAAAGTAATCGCGGAAGAAACGCAGGACTCGCGGTTTTCGTGCGCTGTCGTCGGCGAGAAGGCGTTCGACTTCGCGTTTCACATCTTCCCTGGTTCGCATTCGTCCCTCGACGATTGCCTTCCGCAGTTCTTCGTCCGGCTTGATGTATCGCAACGCGTGGTTGACCGCCAGGCCCAGTTCCCAATCCTGAAGCATGACGCGACCGTATTCATCCGGCTTGCCAGTCTCGGCAAGTTCAAGTCTGAAGAGAGCATCACGATCCAGGAAGATGGATGACAGACCCAGGACGGCGCCGTCTTTTTTGCCGAGCTTCTCGATGGACTGTTTGACGAGAGTCAGGTAATCGTCCGATTCCTTCTCGTTTGGCGGACGGAAGGTCAGCGCTTCGAAAAGGTAGTTGACCGCGGCACGTAAACGCTCGTCGGTGACGCCATCTTCGTTCATCAGATCAAGGACTGGTGTCAGCGGACGTTTGATGTTTGTGCTGTAGACGAGGGCGGTGGGCAGGCCGCGTAGATCACCTGCGGTCTTGTACGTGTTGGGGTTGTCGGTGATCTGTTCCGGATTGGCGATGCTCAGCGGGCCGTACGCCATGTAGCGAATGATGTCTCCGGCAACATCCATGATCTGCGTCGCTTCCGCGCTATTGACGGTGTAGAAGTCGGGGTAGTTTTCCAGTCCGTGTTTACGCGCTGATGACAGAATCGCGGGCATGCTCTTGACCGACGTGGCGTAGGCCACCGTCGTGCCCTGCCATTTGATGATGCGATCCGTGCCGAAGTACATTCTGAGTTCACCGCCATGATTGGTGGGAACGACGTCGCCACGCGTGCGAAGACCTGGTTTTTCCGGATCGAATACCGGCTCCGTGTTGATCAATTCGTTAAGACGCGTGATGTGTTCTTGCGGCGTCACTCGCCAGATACGCGATGGCGAAGAGGTTGGTGCGAGTTTGATGCCATCGGGAAGCGGGCCGAACAGCAGGCCGTGATCGACGAAGTTGCCCTTATTCGGATCGAGATGAGCCTTAAATCCGCCCTTGTCCCGCATGATGCGAGTCAGTTCTCCGACGATCCAGTCAGAAAACTGAAGCCGTTCAATGACCTTCGGCTGGTCGGCATCTTTGGGCGGCATCTCCTTCAACGTGACCTGCGCCCAAACCGCTGTCCAGGTGGCAGCGTTGACTTCGTCAACACGTCCCAGGTTGTCGAGCGACAAATTGCCCTCGGGTTCCGTGTCACCATGGCAGTCCACGCAATGACTGGCGAGAAACGCCTTGGCAAATTCGCCAAAGCTCTTGTTGACCTGCTGTCCGGGCGTGTAACTCTCGGCGCTGACCACAGACAGCAGGACCCACGAGATCAATAATGCGGTAACAAATCTCACAATGTTCACCCTGGGCGATGCCCAAACGATGCCGATGAAGTCGTGAGACCTCGGGACACGCGGGAAAAGAAGTCGTTATCACGGACGCTTCTGGCTCTCACCTTGGCGAATCCTGAAGCGAAGATCAAAGGGGGCAGGTCGGCCTGACCCCTTTGATTTGTCTGAGCTCTTTGATTTGTTAATGGCGGTGTTCTGTGGCTTTCTTAGTCGCTGCCTCGGCCTTGATCTTTGCCGCCCATTTTTTTAATGCCCTCTGCTCATTTTCCTCTGCCTCTTTGAGTAAGGCTGCAATATCTTCTTTCGAGGCCCCATTCTTCTTCGCTGAGCTTTGACGTATCGACTCCGCGCCGCGTCGCATATTCAGTCCACCCCACATAGATTCGACTCGCCCGATCGTCAGTCAATGACTGTTCCGGAACAACAGGAAACTCAGCACCGGTCACTCGCTTCAGAAACGTCGCCAGTTCTTTGGCGGCAAACTTCTCCGGCTCCGTCGCGTTGTCGGCTTGAACGATGACGCAGGATGACTTGCCAGCACGTGCAAGAGTGACTCGCTCCCGCGATTCAGCAGACGCTGGTCCTGCAAGAAAGATCAGACTGACGATGCAATAGAAGAGAGGCGAAGGTGTTCTCATCAATTTCTTAATCCATGATTCGTGGGTTGTATTGTCTCGGCCCGGCACGATAGCCGCGGTAGGCGGTCTGATCGAGCGGCTTAGGTGTGTAGATGAAGATGTCGGTGGCGGTCGGGTCCCAGAGGACGAGTTCTTCGCGATCGTCTCCGCACAGGTTGGCGGGGATCGCGTGGTAGAAGCCCATGCGATGGACCTGGCCGCCGTTCGGTGGCGGGAGGTCGGGAAGCGGATTTCCTTTTGCCGTTTTCAGATCCCACAACCAGCCGCCGTTATAAAGCAACGCGGCTTTGTCGGGGCTGTTCCAGAAGACGGGCTCCATGCCGACGTTGGTTGGCGATGCGTTGAGCTGTAACCGGCTGACGATGCGGTTCGTTTCGCTGCTGACCAGAATCGCGTCGGGAGTGTGTCCCTTGTGTCGGATCACCATTTCCGGTCCGGGAAGATCGTCGCGCAGGTTGGCGATGCGAACTTCCTGACCGTGTGGAACTTCGCTTTTGCCGAGTGAAAGAAGCACTTTTCCACGAGCATCCACGATGTGTCCGAAGCCGGAGCAGATGGCGCGCACGTGGCCATCGTCCCAGGCCGTGATCGCCACCGAGTCCATGTTGTCGCCAAGCCTTCGCTTCCAGAGCGGCTTGCCATCGTGGTCGAGCAGGAAGTAACCGCTGTTGACCTCGTCGCGTCCGTCGCCGTCGATATCTCCAACGGCCGGGATATACGCGGGGCATTTACTGTACTCGACCCATTCGGTTGTGTAGCTCCACAGCACGTTCAGCCGGTCGTCAAAAGCCACATGAGTGTCGCCGAGTTTGACCACGAAGTCTCGAGGGCGATCCTTCCCGCGAAAGTTGGCAACAAGAATCCGCTGATGAACCCAGTTCGCGGTTCGGCGTCCCATGGAGAGTCTGGGCTGTCCCGGTTTCGCCTCGGGCTGGCATCTGCGACTGGTGATTTCTTTGGGAGCCGCCTGACGAATCACTTTGCCAGTTTTCCCGTCGCGAATCTGCACAACGATGTCGCTGAGCGACTGCCAGTCGGCTGATTCACTGGATGGCTCTCTGGGGTCTTCCTGGTCTTTGCGGTTCGGTCGGCTCTGGGGAGCCAGCCCACGTGGCTGATGCCAGAAACAGATCACCTCGGCCGCGCCGTCGCCATCGAGATCATGAATCGCCACCGAACCTGGCCGCACGGGATGTGTCCCGCCGCCGCCGACACTCCAGAGAACGGTGCCGTCCATCTCCAACGCGCCGAAGAAGCACGGCTTAAATCCGCCAATCGCTGGTCCAGAAGGGCCACTGTGATTACTGCGGTAAACGAGGAAGTCGCAACGTCCATCGCCGTTCAAGTCCCCGATACGGACATCGCCGCCGAAAGTGTGATTGTCCTCGGTAACCAGAAACGCCTTGGGAATCGGGATTCGCCGATAGAGTTGAGGCTCAAGGGCAGGCTGGGCTGCAGCAGTCAATGAAAATCCAAATGCGAGCAGAATCATTCCAATTCCGGGAACGGTCCGCGAAAACAATTGGAGTAACACGAGTGGGTAATTCATTGGGACCTCAATGGTTCAGATGTCTGGCGGACTATAATCACTCGGTCACTGTGCTTTTGGGAGTCGCTGGAAGGATAATCCAGTAATCCAGTAATCCGTGTTTCCATTGGGCAGGACTAAAGGGGACGCAGCGGCCAGGCCTCTTTGTCGATGTGGGCAAGCATCAAAGAGGCCTGACCCAATACTGTTCGGCACTCCGATTGTTGGTCTGCCGAAGTGGTGGTTCAGTGAG
>CALGTK010000048.1 GCA_937904325.1 uncultured Planctomyces sp. | reverse complement strand
GGTAGAACGCCGAAGATCAATGCCAACGCTGGCCGAGACCACTGGCCGAATGTTGGCGGAGGACTGCTCGCTGGCGGCGGCATGAACACCGGTCAGGTGATCGGATCGACCACTCGTTTGGGCGAAGAGCCGCTCGCTCGACCGGTGCACTTTCAGGAAGTTTTCGCCACCCTTTACAAGCAACTCGGGATTGACATCGCGACAACTCAGTACACCGACCTTGCCGGTCGACCGCAGTATCTCATTGGCGATCACAAACCCATGCCCGAACTGATTGGGTAATGGCACGCCGTCGCAGTTGCTTACCATCCGACGGCCGATGTCCAATTCGGATCGTTTGCCAAATAAGTGAGCGGTAAAGTGTTAGCCGCCGGTAATCAGCGGGCTTGCCAATCGGCGGCTGGCGATTTTCCGCTTACCACAGATCAGACACATGTTTTGCGAACGGTTCTTATTCGACAGCACAGGAAATCACAGCCGGGGCCTTCGCGTTGGCCGTATTGTAATTTGTGCGGGCACCCTGGCTGACCGGTGGATTGGTCGCTCTCCAGCGGCGATTCAGTTTGTCGTTCCGGCGTTTTCGAAGAGTTTGGAAAAGTGCCGTTCCGCCAATCAGCAACGTTCCTGTTGCTGACGTAACTTGAGCGTAAGTCAGCGGTTGTGATTTTCCTGTGTCTGAGTCCGTGTCTGCGTTGACCAGCCCTTGTAATTGATCTTCGAAAGCCGAATGCGCAAATGCCGCAATCGTTGTTGCCCATGTCGTGGCGATCGAGCCGGTTGTCGCAGGAACGACGCCAGTATGACGGAATGTCGAATAGCTGGCAGAACCAGAAGCTGCAATTTCACTCGCCGCGATCGCCGCCTGATGTCGCAAACGTTGCCAGCGGTCGACCTGTCGCGACGTCGTTTTTTCTGACGTTGCTGGTTGACGCTCACGCTGAACGATGCTCCCCTGCGTATCAGCTGATGACTTCGAACGGGGGGTCTTACTGATGTCTTGCGTTTCGTGGAGCGAGAACTCGCGGTTTTGAGTTGGCGTCAAACGAGAACTGTCTTCGGAAACGTCTGCCGGTCGACGCTCAACTGTCGATTCTACATCAGAATCAGCTTGCAACTCCGGTGACACAGCGATGCTGTCGCTGACGGTTGATGACTCGAAATCCGCGTCGAGGCCAGATTCGTCAGGATCCGTAGCGTCAGCAAATGCGTCCCCCGATTCCAGCCCGGCTTCGTCTGTTGCCACACCGTCAGTTTCAATTACTGGCAGGTCTGCCAGTGCCAGAGTTTCTTCTCCACCGAATGTATCTACTGGCAACGCATCGGTCATGAAGTCGAAGCTCTGGCCGAAATCGTCCACAATGACGAATTCAGATTCTAGGAAACCTGGATCCAATGGGTCTTCACGCAGAACTTCAAAGCTGTCGACTATCAATTGATCCGAGGTGCCATTGATGTCCAGGAAAACGTTGACGGTAATGTCAATAATCTGAAGATTATTATTCGCATCAAACACGCCTGTTTCCGGAGCAACAAGCAGCGACTCCACTTCCTGAAAGATTCCCGAGCCTGACGTCAGCACAGTGTCTGCGTCACTCCCGACAACGACGAGTTGTACCGGCACGATCTCTCCTGATGGTGCTTCCAACGTCAGGTAAATGACGTCACCGATGTATTCGATTGTCTGACTGTCCTCATACCAAAGCGAGTCGACGTATCCAGTAAAGTTACCTTCGATGGCCGACTGAAACGAATCCATAATTTCGTAGCTGAAGTCCACCCAGAAGCAGTCGTTCATCGATGACTGAGAGGAATCCCACGTTGCTGCATTGTCGACAGAGGCAAACACGTCCCACGGCTCATCAGCCAGGTTGTATGTCAAATCAAAGGTGTGGAACACTGGATCAAATTCGTTACATGACGTACCAGAATTACAGGCCGGATCAACGAGGTACGCGTCGTTCAGAGTTGGATCGAAAGCGATTTCAGATAATGCTGAGGTGGCCGATAAGAGGCATCGTGTCTCTACGGATTCAGCCGCAACGCTGGGCCTCTTAAAGGGACGATTTCGCCGCCGAGGAGTATTAGCCCGAAACGGAAACGCCCATACGAAAGGAAGCGACAAGCTCATGATGATGTGCCCGCAAGAGAAATCGTTCGCCGGGAGACCAGCTGACCAGGGGTGTAGTCTGCTTGTCTGAGCGGCGTCCCGGAGTGGCCCTGAGATTGGTCTGAATTCCGGTACTCCTGTGTCGACAGCATTCTTCGTGCCAAGTTGATTGCGAATGTTCGTAAACAAAATGGGTAAAAGGTGTTATGTCGTTCAGGGTGATGCTTCGCTGCGATTAGCGTGTGTAGTAAAATGAGACACTTACAAGTGACGAGTGCGATATGCCCGTCGTTAGCCAGCGGCTGAAGCAGCCTCGATCAGTCGCCTGCATTTCTGCAACAGCGATGCAGCTCGCGATAGAACTTCTGCGTCGCCGTCAGTCGCTGTTACCTTGAGATTCAGCAGTCGCAGTTCGACTTGTCGAAGTCGCTTGACGCTGGTTTCGACTCCGTCTTTTATCCGAATCGAAATTGCCAATAGCTGCGCCTCGGCTAAATTCAATTCATCAGTTGGCTGACGTTCTGGCGTCGCAACAATCGAAGCCAGTAATTGAACCGATCGCTCCGCGGCTGCGAACGACGTAACCCACCGATCGCTGCGAGCATGACGAGTAGCCAACTGCAGCCAGGCCACTCCGCTCTTTCGGACATCGACGGTACGTGCGTCAGAGTGTGCTGCGATACCGGCAAGTATTTCCGCGTGCCGGGTCAATCCGGCTGTAACTTCCTCATCAGTTCGCCCGACTCGATCGAGACATGCGGCAAGTTCACCGTGGGCCGCCGCAAGTCGCTGATAGTCTTCAATAGTTTGCCGCGAAGTTCGTTTACACAGTTCGCAGGCTTTCAGGCAAGCATCGTGTGCCCGCGGATCGTTCAGACGATTCAGCAGAACTGCGAACCTCAATGCAACTACGGATGTATCGACCCTGAATGAGTTTGACTGAGCTGCTGAGTCATCGATCGATGTTAGTTGCTGCAAAGCTTTGTCGTAATACTCAACCGCAGAACGAAAGTCACCTCGCAGTTCCGCTGTCTCTGCGAGTCGCCCCAGCATAGTCGCGATTACTTCAGAAGGAATAGATATCGATTGTGACGTCAATTCCTGACACGTATTCAGAGCAGCCTTCAATTGCCTGTCGGCAGCGTCGATTCGGCCAGCTTCAAGATCGATTTCGCCGAGGCGCCTTTGCGATTGAAAAAGAACTCTGACAGTATCCATGTTCCCCGGATCGTCGACAAGCCGATCGCGAGCACCGCCTGCTGCCAGCTGATATGAATTGAATGCATAGGCGTCATCACCCAGTAGACTCCAGATGTCGCCGAGAATCTGCGCTCCGACCATCGTTGACTCGGTCAATTCATCGCGGTGAAGTATTCTGGTCAGGGCTTCCAGAGCCGTCCGGGTTTCAGTCGTCAACGGAGTCGACGCTGCATCTGAATCGGCCTTCTGTTCGGCAATCGTGAGAGAAAGCAGCCGTAGCGATTGCAGCCATCGTTGTTCCGCATGTCGCTTCTGAGCGAGATTTCGAGAGATTAATTTGTTGCGCTGGGTCACATCTTCTTGCCAGTCGCGGCGCAGTTGTCCTGTTACCGACTTGCGTCGATATTGCCCCCAATCAACAGCTCCTGCAATCAGTACAGCGGCAACAATCGTGCTGACTCCGGCGAGTCGGGGATTTCGCCGTGACCACCTCCAGAACCGGCCAGCCGGACCCACTGGTCTGGCCGCGACGGGTTTTCCGTCAATCCATTGTTGCAGGTCGTCAGAGAATGCTGCCGCCGACCGGTATCGTAAACGCGGTTCTTTCGCCATGGCTTTCAGACAGATCGTCTCCAGGTCCCGTGGGATCCGGTCATTCAGACGTCGTGGTGAAGCCGGCTCTTCATAGAGAACCTGATTGAGGACCATCCGCACGATGCCTCGAAATGGTCGCTCGCCCGTGATTGCTTCATAAAGAACAACTCCCAGGCTGTAGACATCCGTTTGTCCCGTAATTTCGCGTGGCTGGGCGATTTGCTCGGGGCTCATGTAGGCTGGTGTGCCGGCGATCGCGTCTACGGCAGTCAGGCTTTCTTCCGATTCAATCAGCCGTGCAAGCCCAAAGTCGGCAACCAGCAACCGACCGGTTGATTCATCGATCAACAGGTTTGATGGCTTAATGTCTCGATGGATGATTCCCGACTTGTGAGCGACTTGCAGAGCAATGGCAGCCTGACGAATCCAATCGACGCTGGCTCGCAGTTCAGAACCACGGCTCTTTTCAAACTGTTCGTGCAGCGAGCCGCCCAGCACGTAATCCATTACCAGATATGGACACCGATCGGAATCACTCGCCTCAACATGATGGACTGCGACAATGTGGTCGTGCTTCAATGCCGCGCAGGCTCGTGCTTCCCGTTCAAAACGTGCTCGTGCTGTGGGAATGGCAGCCAACTCGGGCTTCAGCAATTTCACTGCGACTTCGCGACGGAGTCTTTCATCAATGGCACGATAGAGTTCTCCCGTAGCGCCCTCACCAATTTTTTCGACCAGAGTGTAATGGTCGAGCGTCACGGGAAGATCGGTCTCGCGAATACCTGCCGGGATGGACCGTCGCCGTGGTGAAATCTTCTCGGGTAATTCTGACAGAGGATGCGCACCTGACTGCAATCGCTGGACAAGATCAGCAATCGCCGTCTGGTCATGGAAATCCGCCGCCGATATAGGAATAGAGCTTCGGATGTCGAGGCTTCCCCGGACATCGCAGGTGACGATTTTGTCGAGTCGAGTCTGGCAATGGTGACAGTCGTCAATATGACCGGCGATCGCAGCCGACGAATTCCTGGAAAGAAGCTCATCAAGGAAGGCCGCCAGTTGTGAATCATCCGGACACATCATCTTTGCCGCGACCTCACTGAATGGAGCTGAGTTCGCCGCCCGAGCTATCGAGCATTGCCACTTCTTCACGCAGCATCTTAATCACACGTGATTTGGCAACGTAAACTTCGGACACCGGTATGTTGAGAGCCTGAGCAGTGTCAAGTGGCAACTTTTGCGCGACGGCCGTCATTTGGTAGGCAGACCAGGTTGTCGGTTTCACGCGAACCTGAACTCGTAACTCGGCCTCGTCCAGCAATTCACGTTCATATTGAGCGGTAATTCGTTCTTCAAGGTCAGCCGATGCTCCGTCATCGCAGATTTGATCGAACACTTGAAGCATCCGTGTGTCACCAGCGCCTCGCCCCTGCTTTCGACTGTCCGCGACCAGATCGCGGATAGCATTTTGCGTGACCGTCTTAAGCCAACCGCGAAAGCTGCCACGGCTTGCGTCGTAAGCGAACGACCGCATCGACCGAACCAGTTTCGTCATCACTTCCTGTGTGACATCCGCCGCGTCGCTTTCCTGAAGTTTATGACGCCGGCACCACGCAAACACCTGCGGAGCGTAACGATCGACAAAACGATCCCAGGCTTCGCCGTCGTCAATTTTCTGAACACGGAGCAGCAGCGTGATGCTGGTCGATGTGTCAGAACTCTCGGGCATTAGAAATTCCCAAAAAAAGTTTCATCGTCGTGCAAGATTACGAGCTGAGACCAGTATCCCCAGTAGCTGAATGAATTCAACCCGGGGAATTCTGAAGCAATACGTCTCGATCATGTCACCTCGCATTCCACATCATAAATGACCGGAGAAACGGACTATGTTAATCAACCTGAAATCTCGCAGACATCGCAGGAAAGCGGGTCGAACAACGGTTCAAATGGAAGCTCTTGAATCTCGACGTCTGCTGACCGCCGTACTGAGTCAGTCCGCAACCAGCTCGGTACTCGGAGATGATGACGCTGGCGTTGTGGATGCTCAGTCCATCAACGGGGCAAACGACACCACCCAGCTCGATGGTGCGATTGCCAGAATCGTCAATGGTGAAGCCACGGACGCGTTTCCGGCAGTTGGCATCGTTAACGGAGGTTGCTCGGGAACACTCATTTCACCAACGCATGTTCTGACGGCCGCACACTGTGTCGAGGATGGTCGCGGAGGCTTTATTGCCGACGATGAGGGGACATTTACGATTAACGGGCAAACGTTTCGTACTGTCAAAGTGACGGCGCATCCGCAGTATAATCCCTATGACTTCGGAGCAGGATTCGACCTCGCGATCATGGAACTGCAAAGTCCCATCGCCGGTGTTGAGCCACGAGAAATTTTGCGACAGTCGCCGGTCGTCGGTGAGATGCTGACGCTTGTTGGGTTTGGAGAATCCGGCACCAGTCAGAACGGATCAAACAACGATTTCGGTAACAAACACGTCGGACAGACTCCGCTCGAGCAGGTGACGCAGAATCATCTGTTCTGGACACTGGACAACCACAACGAGGCAAACACCGCTCCCGGAGATTCAGGCGGCCCGGCGTTTGTCGAAGTCGACGGCAAATTTGTCATTGCAGGCGTGACTTCCGGTGGTGCCGGCAACGCACACGCCCTCGGTGGCGAATCGTTCGATACACGAGTCGACAACGTCGCGTCCTGGATCGATTCAATCGTTGGCGACACGACACCGAATCCAGACCCGGATCCGACGCCAGACCCGGATCCGACGCCAGACCCGGATCCGACACCAGACCCGGATCCGACACCAGACCCGGATCCTGTTGACGATGATCACGTCAACGCACCTGGCACAGATGCAACAGCGATCTTTCTTGACGAAGGCGGAAATGGTGCCGGATCAGGAAGCCTCGAAGAGGCTGGCGACCGGGACGTTTTCAGTGTGACGATCGCCGCAGACAGCAACGTTGCAATTCAGCTCGATGGAGCAGACCTCGACACCTATCTTCGCATCTACGACGAAGGTGGAAACCTGGTCGCCGAAAACGATGACAGCAACGGCAGTCTGAACAGCGCATTGCAACTCGACCTTGCAGCAGGCACGTACTACATCTCGGCCGGATCATACGTCGACAGCGAAGCTGGCGATTATTCAGTGAATGTTCAAGCAACGGCAATTGAAGATCCTGGCGATCCCAGCGATCCGACCACGCCGCCGTTTGACGATGTTCGACACATCGACCTGAACAACGACCGCGGTCGAGTCACTGGCCAGATTCAAAACTCAGGCGACGATGCAATTTACAGTTTCACCCCGGACGCCGATGGCCGGATGATACTGACCCTCCGCGGGCGAGGAAGTCTGGACACGATGCTGACCGTCTACGATGCCGATGGGAACGAAGTGGCGTTTAACGATGACTGGCGAGGCACCAACAGTCGAGTCCGTGTCAATGTTCAGGCTGGCGAGACTTATTACGTCAGAGCCAACGGCTTCGGTGACTCGACTGGTCGTTTTCGCCTGAATCTGAGGCTGCGGCCAAGTCCGGTATTCGTGTCAAACTTTACGGCGAACGAGGTCAGCGACTTTGCCTTTGCTGGTCCACCGGACTGGTATCTCTTCGGTCTTCGATAGAAATCACTTGGGATTTCCAAAACGCGTCATCAATGATCCGTTGAACGTGCAAGCATTGATTGAGGAAGTGCGGCCCCTGAATGTTTCAGGGGTCGCATTTTTGCGTGTAGCATCTGGATCGGTGCCAATCACGACGACGGTACGCAACTCGGAGCAAACTGATTACAACGTTAGGCTTTCTGGTTTAATAAATATGGCGATTAGAAAGCAGTAGCGGATGAGACACGATGCGTTCGTCGCTTCATATCTGACCTTCACAGCCCTTGTCTTTTTCTGCGATCTTTTACCCGCGCAGGAAAGGCAGTATTCGACCGTGGTCGAGGAGCGTTCTTATAGCGATCCGCTGACTGGCGATTATGTTTCAAATGGTGTCATCACACCGTTGGATCAGGAAATGCGGAACTTTTACATCCGCAACGGCGATGGCGTCATCGAGGTTAAACTGACTGACGATGTTCTGGTGGGAGTTCAGTCACGAAACATTCGCGGCGGTTTTGAAGCTCGCAAGCTGGAGTTCCATGTCGGTAACCAGGAGTTCTCCTACGACCTGCCGCATAATCTGTACGTCAAACGAACATTCAAGGATGCGGCCGCCGTACAGAAATATATCAGGCTGGGGGCGCGACCCATCTTCGATGGCAAGCTCTACGTCGAGCCCATTGACGATCATTTTCCAACAGAGAGCGAACCGTGGATCTCTGGACGGTTCATCAAAGAAAATGGACGTTTCATGGACGTGCAGATCGGCGAAAAAATTTACCAGATCGGCACGCAGGGACATGACGGACAGCATCGAATCATGGGGTTGATTTCACGATCAGATATCAAACCATTTATCCAGCAGGCTTTCGTCCACGGACAAATGAAAGGACACGTATTTCAAGCTCGCGAAGTTGGCATTCGCATGTTGGAAGACCCGAAAGCGAAAGACGATCCCAGACTTGGCCGATACCTCTTCATCGGAGATTCCATCTCTGGCAATTACGACAAGGCATTGCGCGCAGCTCTGAAGGATAAGCTGAATGTTTATCATCCTCCGACAAACTGCGGACCAGTTCATAAAGGTGTTTCCAACATCGCTCAGTGGCTGGGTGCTTATGGTGAGCCTGGACTCGGGTGGGACGTGATCAGTTTCAACTTTGGGCACTGGGATTCGCAAAACACAAAACAGGATTATCAGGCCGGTTTGGAGACGGTTATCGCCAAGCTGAAAAATACGAACGCCAGGTTGATTTTTGTGACGACGACACCTATTCCTCGAGGCTATCCGGATCCTGGCAGTCTCACCGCGGATGGGCGTGCTGCCGGACGTGTACAGGAGACGATGAAGCGATTTATTAATCCCTGGGCACTTGAAGTGATGGCTCGGCACCTGGAAATTGAGATTTGTGATCAGCACAGCATGATCGAAAACGAACCGTTTTATTTCAACTGGATGAATAAGGCGGGGCGGATGCTGAACGATGAACGTAATCCCTACGGCGACCTTCACATCGGCGGCATGCTCGCCGAGCCGGCTGGACGTCAGTTGGCCAGAAAAGTTCTGGACGTGTTGGGAAGGAAAGAAGAAGCGCTTGCACCGCATGCACTGACTGAGAATGATCTCAACCCGCAACGCCAGCGTGCCGCAACCAGAGGACTCGATGTGGAAGACTTCCTGGAGCTACTGACGAGCGACGAGCGGCTGCGAAAATACAATCAATAAGCATCGGTCACTGACAGTGTTGCTGAGCTGAGTAGTGCAGAAAATATTAGTCAAGGCACGCAGACGACATCCGTTTATGTCGATTCATCCTTTCGCAGTACATTGAAGCAATGGCCGCGTAGCCTGCTGTGGTTTTCGACAGCTTCCGAACTGCGTGTCCACACTTGCTAAGGGCGATCGATTCTGGCTTTTGCGCGAAGCTGGGAGATCAGTCCCGTTTGAAGCTTTCCGGAGAGTTCGTGGAATATCTCTCCTCGTGCGTCTTCGAGGCTCAGGTCGCCAGGGATGATTTCAGTGACTGTCAGAATGTGGACTCCGAATGGCGTGTCGAACGGTTCGCTGATTTCGCCAGATTTGAGCGTGAAGGCGACTTTCGTCAGGTCGTGAGGCATGCGCCCGCGGAACGCGAACTGGCCGAGGTCACCGCCGTCTTTGCCGCTGGGGCTGTCTGAGTTGTCCGCTGCGGCTTCTGAGAATGTCGTTTTCTTATCGACAAGTGCCTGACGGATTTGCGAGAGCTCTTGCGTCAACGCTTTCTCGTCGTCGTCGTTTGAGTCGCGGGGCAGACGTTTGACGATGTGAGCAGCTCGGACTTCTGTCCCATCGAATTTCGAACGATGCGATTTCCAGTACGTTGCGATGGATTTGTCGGTGATCGCGAGTCTGGCGTGGGCTTGCCAGGCGAGTGGCAGAGCGACTTCTTCCGCGAACGAAGCTCGCGTGTATCCCAGGTTTTTCAACGTTTCGTCAAAATTCAGCCCTTCCTGCGTGATCAGTTTTTCCGCGCGGGCGACTCGATCTTTGATGACTGAATCCGGCGCCTTGATATTGCGGGCGAGAAGGAACTCCTTTAACAGGCTGCGATTGATCAACTGCTCGATGTATCGTTTTCGAACTGAAGGTCGCAGTTCCTCGTGGACGTCTCTCGAAAGATAGAGAAACTCAAGATCACTTTCGGTGATTGGCGTTCCGTTGACCGTCGCAAGCGTGGCGGGTGGTTCGTCAGCCTTGATGCTGAACGCTTGCAGACAGGCGACGATCAATCCCGCAAT
>CALGTK010000047.1 GCA_937904325.1 uncultured Planctomyces sp. | reverse complement strand
CACAGGCCAGATTACAAACTCATTTACGGCTTCCACACCAGGTGCGAGTTCGTATTTTGGAGCTGCTGGGATTGACGGCGAATTGTATCTGGGTTCAAACGGCATCGGCGACATTGATGTTTTCTCGCGTGCAGGTGTCTTGCTGCGAACATTTAACGTTGGCCCTGGAATAACAGCGCTTGGTGGCGACGGAATCGTAAGCAACACTGCTCCGCCACTACCACCACCACCGCCGCCGGCCAACATTCTGGCAATCAACGACACGCTCAATGGTGGAACTGGCAACGACACAATTATCGGCTCACGTGGCGACGACCTGATTGATGGACAGGCTGGCAACGACAGCCTTGAAGGCGGCGGTGGCGACGACACTTTGATCAGCGGCGCCGGAAATGACACACTTAGCGGCGGCGACGGCGAGGATACAGTCAGCGGCGGAGAAGGAAATAACACCGTTACTGGTGGCAGTGGGAGCGATGTCCTGATTCTTGAACCGTTTGCGAATGGTGGAAACACGGCATTAGATACTGGCGGAGCAGATTCAGTCGAAATTCGCGGCACAGCCGTCGCGGATTCGTTCACGATCTCTCAGGTCGGTGGGTTGCTGCGAGTTTCAACATCAGCGGCGTCGATCACTGTTTCAGAAAGTGTCCACACAGTGAGGATCGTCGCGATGGACGGCGGCGACACCGTCACGATGGGCAATATCAACGACACTCGGCCGCTGGCGTTAATCGTTGACCTTGGCGAAGGCGGTGACACGTTTGATGGACAGGCAAGCTTCTCAAACAGGCTGCCGATTCAGGTTCTCGGACAGGGCGGCGATGACACCATCACCGGCTCGGCCAACGGAGATATTCTCAACGGTGGCGACGGTGACGACATGATATCGGGCGACATTGGCGAGGATTCGATTCGTGGTGGAGCGGGAAATGACACGCTGTTTGGAGACACCGACGACGATCAACTTCTCGGTGAAGACGGAGCTGACTCTCTGTTCGGTGGAACGGGTAACGACCTGCTGCGAGGCGGAAATGACGACGACCGGATAAACGGCAATTCTGGCCACGACACACTGGAAGGTGAGCTTGGCAACGACACGATCCTCGCCGGTGCCGGGAATGATCTTGGGCGTGGCGGTTCGGGTTCTGACAGCATCAAAGGCCAAAGCGGGTGGGATACGCTCTTCGGCGGGGGCGGTAACGACACAATTCGTGGAGAAGCCGGCGATGACATCATCAACGGTGGCGACGGCGATGACACGATCGTTGGCGGATTTGGCAGAGATCTCGTGACCGGCGGTGAGGGCAGCGATCAGATCAATGGCTCGTCGGGCAACGATACCTTGCTGGGTGACGACGGTGACGATTCGATCATCGGCGGCAGCGGGGCAGATATTCTTCTTGGCGGTGACGGTGATGACCGCTTGTCGGGAAGTGGCTCAAACGCAGACACCGTCGCAGGGAACGAGGGCGACGATAATCTGACTAATAACCAGCCGTCAGAAATTGACGAGACGTTTGTGCTGGCAGACGAAATCCTGGAGATGCTTATCGACACCCAGGTTTAGACAAGCAACTCCGAGCTACTCGGTCGCCTGTTTGTGTTCCATCACGCGGCGGTTGTAGAAGGCGATGGTTTCTCGACGAGTCAGCATGCCCAGCAGTTCTCCGGGATTCTCGGAGTCCAGTACGGGCAGCTCGTCGAGATTCATGGCGGTGAAGTGTCGCAGTGCCGTGTTCAAGTCGTCGGCCGGCGAAACGCTCACAACTTTCGTCGTCATGACGTCCTGAGCGTCGGCCAGACGCCAGATGGTCTCGTCGAAGAGGTACGCTCGCACGTCGTCGTCAGAAAAAATGCCGACCATCTTTCCCTGATCATCAACGACGGGGAAATAGTGTTGATGGGTCTCGGCCAGGATGTGAACGATGTCGTCGAGCGATGTTGATTCCGGAACGCGGCGAATGTTGGCGTGTTTCTGGAAGACGTCCTTGACGAGGT
The DNA here is from genome assembly GCA_937904325.1 of uncultured Planctomyces sp. Taxonomy (GTDB): domain Bacteria; phylum Planctomycetota; class Planctomycetia; order Planctomycetales; family Planctomycetaceae; genus JABMPE01. Next base: position 29,080 of record CALGTK010000047.1, on the reverse strand, counting down.
TGCCTTCCAGAACGTCGACGATGAAGTCACCCTTGTGAGCTGGCGATTCCAGGCGAGTCGGAACCTGTTTTTCGTACAACGTCCAGCGGCGACACAGCAGGAAGCAGAGTGTCGACACCCACATCGTGGGTAGTAGAAGCTTGTAGTCACCGGTCATCTCGGAAACCATGATGATGGTCGAGATTGGCGCATGCGCGGCTCCGGCAAAGAAGCCAGCCATACCGATGATGGCGAACGCTCCAGGCTCAGTCTGGATCCCGAACAGATCCTGAAACCACAACCCGAGTGCCGCGCCGACGCAGCCGCCGATCACCATCGACGGACCGAACACTCCCCCCGAGCCGCCAGTACTGATCGTCAGCGATGTCGTCAGTACTTTTCCGCCGGCGATCAGCAGCAGCGCTCCAATGCCGAGTTTCGCCGGATCTTCCAGAGCGGTCTGCAGCGATCCGTAGCCGGTCGACAGTACGGCAAGCATCGCGTGGCTGTCGCCCTTGTCGCACGCCAGATGCAGGCCGACGCCGACCAGACCAGCCAGTACGGCACCAATGGCCGGCTTCACGAAATTCGGGACGATCGTGATCTTCCTGGACAGTTTGTGGAGACCGTAGAACGTCCTGATGTAAATAACGGCCGCCAGTACGAGCACGATCGACATCAACGCCATTGGCAACAGTTCAGCCAGCGATGACATCTGGTACTGCAGACCATTTCCGAACAGCGGCAGAAACGCGGCATCCGCTGGCATAAACAGACTGTAAACGCTGTAGCTGACGATCGACGAAATCGCAGCCGGAACGACGACGTCAGATTCGATGTCGCCCTCGCGGTAGAGAATCTCACCGGCAAAGAGTGCTCCAGCCAGCGGCGCTCGGAAGATCGCTCCGACTCCGCCAGCCATTCCGGCTGCCAGCATGATTCGTCGATCGCGGTCGGAAAGCTTCAATCTGGTGGCGAGGAACGAGCCGAAGCCCGCTCCAATCTGTGCGATCGGTCCTTCACGTCCGGCCGAGCCACCCGTTCCGATCGTGATCGCTGACGAAATCGTTTTGACGAGGGGGACTCTGGCCCGAATCAGCCCACGACCATGGTGGAAGGATTCGATCGCCGCGTCAGTGCCATGACCTTCGGCCTCGGGGGCCCATTTAAAAACGATGTATCCCGAAACCAGCCCGCCCAGCCCCATGATCACAACGATCATTGCCAGCGAGATTTCGTGTTTCGCGTGCGGAAAGAAAGCATGCTCGCCGTTCGCTTCGCCCGGTTCAAAACCGGCAAACGAGACCAGCGAATACTGAACAACAACCTGTCCCAACACCTGAAACAGGACGGCACCGAGTCCCGACGCAGCCCCCACCAGCGAGGCCAGCAGGAACCACTTTCCGGTCGATTTCAGATCGAATCCGCCGATCAGGTTTTGAAGTGTGGCAGCCGACATGGCGCGCTGCTAACGTGCGAGCCCGCTATGGAAAGACCTTTGTCAGACGACAGGGTCCGCCAGAAACGGTGGGAAACGCCAAATTTGCCCTTGGTCAGGACAGCTCGGCAGTAGAGAGAAAAGGACCGAAAACAGGTCGTCAAGGCGGTAATTTCGCCGCGATTTTCCGGTCTCAGCAAGGCCGGGAACGATACGGCCGAGCGGCTTGTCATTGCAACTCTGCAAACCCGCTTTCGTTCATGTAAATTTGAGAGAGTTCTGGCTGGATCGATGTTACCTGTCATTCTCGCCGTTGACACCTCAGGAATGTGCGGCACCATCGCGCTCAGACGCGACGGAGAACTGCTCGCAGAACGCGAACTGGAGCAATCGCGACGGCGCCATGCTCAAACGCTCATCAGCGAGGTCAAGGAGCTCTTGGATGCACACGGGTTGGTCTCGGCCGACGTCGACATCGCCGCGGTGAGTCACGGACCTGGGAGCTTCACGGGACTGCGAGTCGGGATCGTCTTTGCGAAAACGTTTGCGTACGTGACCGGCTCCCGAATCGTGGCCGTTAACACACTACAGGCCATCGCCGAATCTGTAACTAGTGAGACCTCTCCCGAAATCAATCGGTTGCACGTCGTCTCTGACGCACAGCGGGAGCAGTTGTTCATGTCCGATTTCAGCCGAACAGACACCGGGTTCTGGGAATCGTCAGGACCGATTAACATCGTCGATTGCGACCAGTGGCTGAAGTCAGCGGCTGACCAGGCGAGTTCGGCATTCTCAACCGTTGGTCCCGGTCTGACAAAGCTCGTCGATGATCTGCCAGAATCGATAGGGTGTCTGCCAGAAGAAATGTGGACGCCGCGAGCTTCGAACGTCGCTGCCATCGCGGAACGACTCGCTGCGGACAATCAATTCGCAGACCCATTCGAACTCGAACCCTTCTACCTGCGAAAGAGCTCTGCCGAAGAAAAACGCGATGCAAAGTTGGCCGCTGAAGCGGCCAATCAAAACTGACCAAAGCAACCTTCTCCGAGGCTCCGCGAGAAAATCAATCGTTAGAGAATCAGCATCGCATCACCGTAGCTGAAGAATTGGTAGCGATGTTCGACTGCGATTCGGTAGGCCTCTTTCACGAAGTCTGTCCCGGCCAGAGCGCACACCAGCACAAGTAGTGTCGACTTTGGAAGATGGAAGTTGGTCAGCAGGCAGTGGACCCCCTGAAATTTGTAAGGCGGCCGGATAAACAGGTTGGTTTCTCCAGACCACGATTCGATGTCACCAGATCGAGAGGCTGTTTCAAGCGTGCGAACGGAAGTTGTTCCTACTGACACAATTCGCCCGCCGCCTGCTTTTGTTTGACGGAGTTGCTGAGCCGTCCCTTCGGAGAGCTCACACCACTCTGAGTGCATGTCGTGTTGCGAAAGTTGTTTGGCGAAAATCGGCCGGAATGTCCCGATGCCGACGTGCAACGTAACTCGCGAATAGTCGATGCCACGCTCTCCACATTCAGTAAGCAGCTCAGGAGTAAAGTGCAGCCCCGCTGTCGGAGCCGCAACGGAACCCGGAGTAGCAGCAAACGTCGTTTGATAACGTTCCCAGTCCGAGTCGTCCGCAACCTTGCGCTGCATGTAGGGAGGAAGAGGGACCGTTCCATACTTCTGCAGAAGTTCGAAAGCGTCGACGTCAGATGCAGGTTCCGCTTTCCAGACTCCGTCGCCGTCTCGTCCAATAAGCTTCACTTCAAGGTGTGGCGTTCCGTCGGGATCGTGGATCGACGTTAGTGTGACGGTTTCACCCGGCAGTAACCGCCCGCGAGTCTGGCTGATGAAGTGCCAGTCACGACCTTCGCCTCGCCGCAGAAAGAGGCCTTCCCACTTGCCGCCCGTCGCTGTTCGATAGCCGATAATTCGCGCTGGAACGACGCGAGTATCATTCAGCACGAGCCGGTCACCGGAATGCAGCAGGCTCGGCAAATCACGAATCCTACGATGCTCGATCGTCTGTTCGGCCCGGTTCAGAACGAGCAGCCTCGCGCCATCCCGCTGCTCGGGTGGTTTTTTCGCAATCAGCTCTTCAGGGAGCTCGTAAGAGTAGGTATCGAGATCGTCGATCCCCGGCAAATCAGCAGACATTCGTAATAGACTTTCGAGCAACGTAAGTTACTGACGCTTCAAGAGACCTCTTATAAATAAAGCAGGACTTCAACCTCAGTCCCGGATGCGTAACCTTCCAAAGCCGACGGCACGACCACGAAACCATTCGCCCGGGTTGTGGAAGACAGGATCGAGGCTCCGCTCAAGGCCACCGGTTCGATCTCGCCGTCGTAAATCCGGACCCGGCAGTAATCTACCCGGCCAACCTGTGAAACGATCTTCGAGCGGAGACTTCCCATCGATGACCGGTGCGGCCAGTCAGGACTCAAACCGGACAGTCGGCGGATAGCTCGTCCGGCAAAGAAATCGTAGGCACAAAGACACGACACCGGATTGCCGGGCAGCAGGAAGATCAGCGTTGATCCAATTCGACCGATTCCCGCCGGACTGGACGGTCGCATCGCTACGCCGTGAATTGGCAGTTCGCCGGCTTCTCGGATGATATTTGGAGCGTGGTCTTCCGTGCCGACACTCGAACCACCGGAAATCAGCACCACGTCAGCTCCGGAATTTGTGACAGCCGAGCGAATCGACTCGCGATTGTCCTGGCAGCGGATTCGCTCGAAAAGAATTCCACCATCACGGGGCACAAGGCCTGCAACGACGTGCGAGTTCGCTTCGTAGATCTGAAACGGGCTTCGTTCCTCTCCCGGTTCGGCGAGTTCGTTCCCGGTGACGACAATTCGGACTCGCGGGCGCCGTACAACCGAAACTTCAGCCAATCCCAGTGAAGCGATCAGCCCGACATCCTGTGGTCTCAGTCGATGGTCAGCATCAAGCACAACTGTGCCTTCAGTCACGTCTTCCGCCGTACGACCGATGTGCTTAAGCGAGGCCACCGCCGTTGTGATCTCAACCGAATCGTCGCGAGGCGTCGTGTATTCAGCAGGGACGACTGCATCGACACCGTTTGGAATCGGCGCGCCTGTCATGATTCGTACGGCTTCGCCCGTTCTAACGTCGCCTTCGAACGGTTGCCCAGGCATCGAAACGCCGACGACTCGAAACGAGAGCGGGTTGTAGTCACCGGCTCCGACAGTTTCGGCGGAGTTCAAAGCGAACCCGTCCATCGCCGAACGGTCAAACGCCGGCACGTTGATCGGCGACGTGATGGCCGCAGCCAGAACTCGGCAATGAGCATCCGACAATCCAACGACTTCGGGTTCCAATGGAGCCACGTTGTCGTCGACCCATTGCAACGCCTCTTCTACAGGTGTCCGCGATCGGAAGCCCCGCATACGGACATCGTCTTTCCCGGATGAATTCTCAGTTTGAGTCATGCTTCAGTTGAGTCCAGTTAGCTTAAGGACGTCATCATAGTCTTCCGGTGTGTTCACGTTTCGGAGTGAGTGAAGATTCGGATCAACGTCGCGGAGTTCATCGACGTGGATTCTCAGCGAATTCGCATCTTCAAGCAGAAACAGCGGTCGTCGCCGATCATCCCTCAGCAATTGCCGTGCGTGATCGGCCAAAGTCGTTCGATAAACGGCCGAAAGAACGTGATCGTATTGTCCGTCGGTCGGCACTGCCACGTCGTGATCGCCCACTAGTTCAATCAGCCGTCGAACAAACGCAGATCGCAGCAACGGAGCGTCGCACGACGTCACAAACGCCGCATCAACACGGTTGTGAAGTGCATCCAGTCCGGTCGCAATTCCAGCCAGCGGACCGAGAGAATCGTATTCGTCCCGCACGATGCTGACGTCTTCCGGCAAGTCGGGCAATTCCTGATCCTCTGCTGCAACGACCACAATGGGCGAGACAACTTCCGACAGAATCCGGCAGACTCGCTGCAGCAGGACTTCGTCTCCGAACGGCAGCGAAAACTTTGGCCGCCCCATGCGTTTGCTGTGCCCTCCGCACAGGACGAGACCACCGATGTTCAATTTTAATTGCGTATTCATTCTTCTAATTCAGCAGAACCCTCTGGAATCAAGCAGGGAATTCGACGATTTGTAGAGTGGCATTCCCGTTCGCACAAAGCACTGCCGTAAGAGAAATCTGGCTGACCGGAACGTAGAGCTCGCCGAGAACTCGCAAAGAACAAGGTGAGGCTCTTGTTCCTCTGCATTTTCCACCTCTCCGACGTCTGTGTTCAATACTTACTTCAGAGATCACGTCGAACACGCCGTGCCTGGCGTTGAAACCTGAATCCGACGACAATAAGCAGCCGTTTTGACTACTTGGACGTCCTGCCCGGATCCCGTCCTCCAGGATCGCTCAAAAATGAATTCCAAATTCCCCACTATCAGCCGCCGTGAACTGCTTTCCCGAAGCGGGCTTGGATTTGGTTCGCTCGGCCTGGCAAGCCTGCTCAATGACGACGGGTTGTTGTCGCCTGAAGTTCGTGCTGCAGGCTCGCCGATTAACCCTCTGGCTCCGAAGCAACCACATTTTCCAGCGACGGCAAAGCGTGTTATTCACATCTTTCTAAACGGAGGCTGTTCGCACGTTGACACGTTTGACCCAAAACCCGAGTTGACCAGGTGGCACGGAAAGAAACTTCCTACGCCTAATCTGAAAACTGAGCGTCCAACTGGTGCCGCATTTGGTTCACCGTACAAGTTTCGCAAGTACGGTGAGAGCGGAATCGAAGTCAGCGAGCTGTTTCATAACACGGCTCAGTCGATCGACGAAATGTGCATCGTGCGGTCGATGCACGCCAACGTACCAAACCATGAGCCGTCGTTGCTGCTGATGAATTGCGGCGAAGCTCGGCTCGTTCGGCCGAGCATGGGAGCGTGGCTGACGTACGGGCTCGGCAGCGAGAATCAGAACCTGCCCGGCTTCATCGCGATGTGTCCGGGCGGGTACCCAATCCAGGAATCGCAGAACTGGCAGGCGGGATTTCTGCCGGGCGTCTACCAGGGGACGCACCTCGACACCAACAACACGGAACTCGAAAAACTGATCGCCAACATTCGCAACGGCTCGGTTTCAAGGACAAACCAGAGGCGACAGCTCGACCTGTTGCAGGAGTTTAACCGGCAGCATCTTGAGAAACGCGGTCACGATCCGCAGCTTGAATCGCGTATCCAGTCGTTCGAACTTTCTTACCGAATGCAGCGTGACGCGGAAGATGCCTTCGATGTTTCGCGCGAGCCCAAGCACATTCAGGATGCCTACGGCCCCGGCGTACAGGCTCGGCAGATTCTCATCGCGCGGCGGTTAATCGAACGCGGTGTCCGCATGGTGCAGCTCTGGCACGGAGCCGGTCAGCCGTGGGATAACCACGACGACATCGAGAAGAATCATCGCCGCCTGGCAAAACAATGCGATCAGGCAATCGGTGCGTTGCTGAAAGATCTGAAAGAACGCGGATTGCTCGAAGACACGCTGGTCATCTGCGGCGGCGAGTTCGGAAGAACTCCAGTTGTTGAGATGCCGAAGAAGGGCTCAAACGCCGGTAAAATTAACGGCCGCGACCACAACCACTGGGGCTTCACCACCTGGCTGGCCGGCGGTGGGGTAAAAGGAGGACACGTTCACGGAGCGACCGACGAGTTCGGCTTCAAAGCCGTCGAAGATAAAGTTCACGTCCACGATCTGCACGCTACGATGCTCAAGTTGCTCGGCTTTGATCACGAAAAGTTCACCTACCGATACGCCGGCCGAGATTTCCGTTTGACCGATGTTCACGGACACGTTGTTGAAGACTTGATCGCGTAGGTCAGACGCCGCTTGTGAAGTTACGTGGGCAACAGAATCAACGGAACACTTACTAACGCTGATAATCACTAATTTCAATTAGCGAAGATCCGTGCTTATGAGCGTTGGCCAAACCGCCTGAATGGAGTCTGCAATGCGTCTGGGGATCTTTGGGGGAGCGTTCGACCCGATTCACAACGGCCATCTTCTCCTCACCCAGCAGTGCCGCGAGCAGTGCCAGCTCGACGAAGTCTGGTTTGTGCCGACAAAAATTCCGCCGCACAAAGAAGCCGGCTCACTGTCGCCAGATGAAGCCCGGGTCGAGATGTTGAAGCTCGCCACCGCTGGCCGGTCGGATTTTGTCGTTTCCGAAATCGAACTGAATCGAGAAGAAGTTTCCTGGACCGTGGATACGTTGACACTGCTCCGGGACGAACGACCGGAAGATGAGCTGTTCTTCCTTATCGGAGCCGATTCGCTGCGAGATTTTTCATCATGGAAGGAGCCGGAAACGATCGCTGAGCTGGCAACCGTCGTTGCGGTGAATCGCGGGGAAGCGTCGCTCGACGAGCTGACGGCCAGCCTGAAGCCAGAACTCTCAGCCAGTGTGCGGCTTGTGACAATGCCGGGAATTTCAATTTCGGCCACCGATTTACGTAGCCGAGTATCCTCTGGAAAGTCGATCCGCTATCTGGTTCCGCGAGCTGTTGAGGAGTTCATTCTCGCTCAGAAGCTGTACGCTGGTCCGAATTGAGACTGCAAAATCGTTGATTCCCGCTGCGAAAATCGTCAGCACGGTGCGATGGCTGAAGATCCGGAATCGAATTTTTCCGTAACTACCAGCAATTCAGAACTGGATCTCGTTCCGTAGACCCGGCACGATACGCACTCACTTCTATTTCCGGGACCGATTTCGGTCGGCCACACTCGGAGTTTGCTCATGAAAGTCTGGCTATCGTGGGGTCGTCGTCGACGATTTTTATGGGTGACCGGTGCGTTTGTCATGCTTTGGGTAGTCACGCAGGGCTTTGTCCGGTTGATCGCGTCCTCCGAGCAGGAACTGACTGCTGAAGGTCGCGAGCTGTTCATTCATGAATGGACACCTGACGATCCTCTTTCGGGAGATGGCGACGGCCTCGGGCCGGTATTCAACGCCAACTCGTGTGTCGCCTGTCATTCTCAAGGTGGTGCAGGCGGCGCCGGCGAGAATAAACACAACGTGCGAGCTTTTTCAGTCCTCCCAAACCGAAACGATTCCAACATCTACGGCGGAGTCGTCCACGCCAACGCGACGGTCGAACATCTGCTCGAAACTGACGAGCAGGTTCTGGGACAATATCCAATCATCCCAGGCGGTGTGACGGTGATCGGAAACTGCCAGGTGAGACTGGAAGATTTTAATCCGGTCGAGTTTGAAGAGCTCAACACTCCGGCATTGTTCGGAGTGGGATTGATCGATGAAATCTCGGACTGGTCGATCCGCCAGAATGCGTGGGGGCAGAGCTTGACTGCCTTGGGCAAAGAGTTTCAGGGTAACTTCGATGCAACGATGGGCAAGGTCCGCGTACTGCCAGACGGTCGAATTGGTAAGTTCGGCTGGAAAGCTCAATTCGCCACCGTCGAAGAATTTGTTGCAACGGCGTGTGCGGTTGAAGTTGGACTGTCGAACTCGTACCGGCAGCAGGATCAACCTGGCCAGTTTAAAGCCGACGAACAAGCGGAGTACGACATGACGAGTTATCAGCTTGACGGTCTGACAACATTCTGTCTGACACTCGAACGTCCCGAACTGGTGATGCCGCGAAATTCCAAAGAACACACAGCCGTTGTTCGAGGTCGACAGGTGTTTACCGAGATCGGTTGCGCCGAGTGTCACACTCCCGACCTGGGCGGCGTCAAAGGTCTCTACAGCGATCTTTGTCTGCACAACATTTCCGACCCGGACCACAACGGCTACGTCCGCGAACCGGAAGTGCCAATGCCATCAAACATGCCGGAGCTCGCCGACTGGAAAACCCCACCGCTATGGGGCGTCGCCGATTCCGCACCGTACATGCACGACGGCTCCTCACCGACACTGGAAGACGCCATCGAAAACCACGGGGGAGATGCCAAACACAGCCGCAAGCAATACCTGGAAGGCATCAACGACAAGAACCGCAAAAATCTGATCGCCTTTCTGAAAGCATTGCGTGCTCCTGAAGCCGTCGCTGCGGCCAATTGATCGTGAATCAAAACGGTAACGCGTGAGCGGTCTTCAATGTTGTTCAAGTGGCTCAGTGTTCAAGTACCTCAGAATCCGTCAATGAAATGCTCGATTCGAAGCACGGGAACACACGCTACAGCGAAGAACAACAGTCGTGCGATGTCTACTCAAAAAAGAAGCATTCGCAATATTCTATTGAGAACAGGGCCGGACAACCTTTCCCGTCCAATTTGGTTTGCCTTTTCCGGTCATCTTCGAAACATACCCGTATGACGCCAATTGCCGCACCAATCACCACTGACAACTAAAAAATGACCACAAGAACCACGTCAGAGTTGCCATTCAGTGAGTCTCAACGTTCGATGGTAAATGCGGCCAACACCGGCAATCCCAATGCGTGGAGAACACCAGGCCGGAGTTGATGCCCTGGACTCCTGCGCACAATCATCGTTGCGAAAAATGCGGTAAACGCATTAGCCAGAATTGCCACAACTACCCAGGCAATAGCGGTTTCAATCCAATATTACAGCAAGCCCTCAATTCTTAATCGTGGCAGACCGTCACGCAGCCAGACTCGGTGTCGAGAGTAATCCCACGAGACATGATGCCACGTGCTAAGCGGTAACAGGGAAATTGCAGTCACCATGGCAGCGATGGTCGTACATTTTCCATGCCTTGCCGTCATCATCGGGCCAGAATTCGAATACTGAGCGTTTTACGTTCCCACTAAACTTATTGCAGGTTCAAGCCCGTGGTCAGACTCCGGCTTTCGGGGCGTCAAGCTGGATTCGCGGGTCTTGGAGTTGGACGGCGGCGACTTGCAAGCAGTACCTGCCAAATCCTGCAACGAGGACCGTTTGAACATTGCCTTGCCTGCCACGGACCCCCACTCTATTTGAGAACTACCAAAAAGTTACCGGATGCGTGATAACGTCAGCTTTCGGCGATACTTGATTCACCCCTGGGAACCCGCCAAACTGAATTAATTGGCTCGATCAAGCGCTAGCCCTATGAGCCCAGGATAAAATATCGGGTGAATGTTCGCCGGATCGGCAACTTAAGAGTCATGCTCGCGGCGGCTCAGTCCGGAATTCACTCGTTAAGATCGCGGCCCTATCCAGCAGGATTTTTTGTGTCCAGTCAGCTTGTACAAACCATCCAGGCAGAGCTCGACTCGCTCGTCCTGATCGACCCCCATACGCACATCAACCCTCACTCGGCGGCTTCGGAGACGCTCGCCGACATCATGGGGTATCACTACTACACTGAACTGGCTCATTCTGCAGGCCTGCCTCGTGAGCAGATCGAAGAGCCTGGCATCGGTCCGAAGGAAAAGGTCGGGCGACTGGTCGAAAAACTTGGCCATCTAGACAACACCGTGCAGGTCAGTTGGCTCGTCGAGATGTCGCAGAATTTCTTCGGATTCCAGGACGTCGCCGTTACGACAGAAAACTGGGAATCTCTCTACGACACAGCGGCCGCAAAAATGGCGGAGCCCGACTGGGAACTGCAGGTTCTGAAGCAAAGCGGCCTCGAAAAAGTATTCCTGACAAACGACTTTGACGATCCGCTGAGCGGCTTCGATACTTCGCTCTACGTACCTTGTCTGCGGACCGATGATCTTGTCTTTCACTTTACGAAGGCAACCACACGCGAACGCCTTGAAAAGGCCACCAGCTCAACAGTCAGCGATCCAGCTTCACTGCGAGCCGCCATCGGTCAGCTCTTCGAACACTTTACGAAGAATGGTGCAAAGGCCTGTGCGATCTCCATCCCGCCGACATTCTCTCCGGCAGCCGTGTCTGATTCAGAAATCGAGCCAATTCTGGCTAGTGTGCTATCCGGGCGCGAACTGACCTCTGACGAAGCGTCTATCCTCAGCCGGTTCAACTTCTGGACGCTCGCAACGTTCTGTGCCGAATACAAACTCCCGTTTGACCTGATGATCGGCGTCAACCGAGCTGTCTACCCGGCAGGTGTTTTCCAGGGACAGGATCTGTACGATTCGCGGGTTTCACTGATCCAGTACCAGGAACTCTTCAACACGTTCCCGCAGGTGACGTTCCCAGTTTCGGTGCTGGCTCAAACCAGCAACCAGGAGCTGGTCAGCTACGCTTGGATTTTCCCGAATGTCGTCACCAACGGACACTGGTGGTACTCGAATATCCCACCGCACATCGAACTCGATTGTCGAACTCGTCTGAGTGCCGTCCCGCAAACAAAGCAGATTGGCTACTACAGTGACATGTACAAACTCGAATTCGCTCTTCCGAAATTTGCGATGTACCGGCGAATCCTGGCGAAGGTTCTGGCGAACGACTTTGTAATCGACCGCGGCTGGAATGAAGAGCGAGCTATTGCGTTGGGTAAGCTCAATCTTCGAGGCAATGTCGAAACAATATTTAACGTTTGAGCTCTTGACATTTGAATCGTGCCTGGCACGACCTGAGAGTATTAACAAAAATTAAGAGCGGAAAAACTTGACGTTCAGTAACAGTGACTCTGAGTCAGGTTAAAATCAAACACACGGGTCCATTGGCAAAGCGGGAACGGAACTCATGGCAAATCTTGTATTACTCCAGGAAGGTCAGGCAATCCCATATCCCGTTGGCGACGGTGAAACGGTTGTCGGACGACATCCTGCCTGCACGATTCAGTTGAAGTCGAACACCGTTTCCCGCCGGCACGCACAATTCACTAAACGAGATGGCCAGTTCTACATCGAAGATCTCGGTAGCGGTAACGGCACGATCGTCAACGGCACTCAACTGCAAAAGGAGCAGCCGCGCCCGATCAATCACGAAGATCGGATCAAATTCGGGCAGATGCTTCTTCGATTTGAGTGCGAAGAAGCTCGACCTGCCGTCCAGGCTGCACCGGCACCAGTCGCCCCTCAAATTCCCGCAGGCGGAGACGACTTTGGCGCGGGTGATAACTTCGGAGCGACTGTCAACTTCTCTGACGCAGATGACGACGAAGCTGAAATCATGGGCACGCTCGTCGGTGGCGGGTTCGGCGGTTTAGAAGTTCAACCTGAAGTAAAGCTTAAAGCTGTCATCGATATCACGCGTAGCCTCTGCGGCGAAACGGATCTCGACAAGATGCTGCCCGCAATTCTCGACACGCTGTTCCGAGTCTTTCCGCATGCCGACCGCGGTTGCGTGCTGCTGAAAAACCCGGACAAAGGTGGCGAGATGGTCCCTCGAGCCTTCAAGCATCGACGCGGAGGTGAAGACTCGACAGTCAGATTGTCACGTACGATTGTGAAGAAAGTAATCGGAGATAAAACCGGTATCCTCTCTGCCGACGCAGCGAACGACGATCAGTTTGACGCGTCAGAATCGATCTCGAACCTCGCCATTCGTTCGATGATGTGTGTGCCGCTACTCGATAAGGACACCGAGCCCATCGGATTGATCAATATCGACACAATGAACCCGATCACGCAATTCACCAGCGAAGACCTTGACCTGCTGATGACGATCGCCGGGCAGGCTGCTTTGACTTACGAGAATGCCCGACTGATGAAGACGTTCCTCGAAAAGCAGAAGCAGGACGGCGAGATGAACATCGCCAATGGAGTCCAGAAGGCACTTCTGCCGGATAAACTTCCGGAAGTTGATGGCTGGAAATTCTTTGCATCGTATGACGCCGCTCAAGCAGTTGGCGGTGATTACTACGACGCGTTCGAAGTCGGCGATGATAAGATCGTACTGTCCTTCGGTGACATTTCCGGCAAGGGCGTTCCCGGTGCGATCATCATGTCACGAATGTCGAGCTGCGTGCAAAGTATCCTTGAATTTACGCACGATCCGTTGGAATCCGTCGCTGCGATTAACAAGCACATGTGTGCGAACGCCGCTGAAGGACGTTTTGTTACTTACAACTTCGTCCTGCTTGATCTCAAGACGAACGAAATGACTCTTGTGAACGCAGGTCACATGCCACCTTTCATCCTGAAACCGGATGGCACAGTTGACGAGTTTCCCGATGAGACAATCGGCCTTCCAATCGGAGTCATGGAAGACTACCCGTACGAAATTGAGCAACGAATTATCAACGCCGGCGAAACGGTTGTTCTGTTTACCGACGGCGTCGACGAAGCGATGGACCCGGAAGGTGAGCTCTACACCCTTGAGCGAATGCGGCAGTTGATCGCCAAGAGTCCTCGCGATCCGGAAGAACTCGGCAAAATTCTTCTGGCTGATGTGCGGCGGCACGCCAACGGTCGGGCACAGAACGACGATATCACGATCATGACATTTGGACGCGAAGGATAGTTGCCATTTTGCGGCAATGTGCATCAAGGGCCCAACGATAAATCGTATTCGTTGACATCTCGGGCTTGAAGTCTAATGCTTTTCTTGAACTGGTGGATCTAGCGCAGAAATGCTGCTGCACTCTGCTCAGCTGACCCCAAAACTGACTTCAACTTGTACTTCGACCTTGAGCCAAGGTGTCGCGTGCCCGCTGCGAATATTCAGGAATGCGTTCATCGAGCCTGTCTGCTCGAAGCAACGGCACAGAAGCCAGGCAACGTGCACCCCGGCGCGTCTTTTGAACACCTCGCCTATAAGGATTTCGTCGCGTCTGCCGATGCCATTGCGTCAGTGCTCGCTAATACGCGGGACCTGGGAGTTGGTAAGAGTATTCTCGAATCAGTCAAAGCAACTCGCAACGTCTGCGAACACAACACGAATCTCGGCATCATTCTGTTGCTTGCCCCTTTGACTGCTGTACCGACTGACGTTTCGCTCCCGGAAGGAATTGAAGCTGTTCTTTCTGGATTGACGCGGGACGACGCCGAGCACACCTATGAGGCAATCCGGCTTGCTCAGCCTCGTGGATTGGGGACAGCAGGTTCAGCGGATGTAACGGCCTCATCACCCGACGGAACGTTGGCCGAAGTGATGTCGCAAGCTGCCGATCGAGACGCCGTGGCCTGGCAGTACACCAGCAATTTTAAGACAGTCCTGCATGATGCCGTCACGACATTGAACGCCTCAAGCCGTTTCGAAGAGGACTGGGAACAGGCCATCATCTATCTGCAGTTGAAGCTGATTGCTCGGGACGGTGACACAGACATCGCCAGAAAATGCAACTCGATCGATGCTCATGAATCAAAACGCCGGGCCATGTCAGTGCTGCGGGCAGGTTGGCCAATGACAATGGAAGGTCGATCGAGAATTCGAGAATTCGATCGTTGGCTCCGCGCAAAAGGAAGCAAGCGAAACCCCGGAACAACTGCCGACCTTGTAACTGCTGGTGTTTTTGCAATTCTCCGGGATGAACATGCTCCGATGCCACCTCTTGAAGAAATTCAAGGACGTGCGGAAGAAATTCGATCAACAAGGTGACGGCGGCTACACATGAAAATTCTGACCAAAGAAATCTGGATGGAAGTGCCGGCACGTCGGGCCATCGTTTCGATACACCACGAGGTCGAGCAGTTTGTTGCTGAGAGTGGCGTGACCGATGGTTTGATACTGGTGAACGCAATGCACATCACGGCGAGCGTTTTCATCAATGACGACGAATCCGGACTGCACGCCGATTACGAACGCTGGCTGGAACAACTTGTGCCGTTTAACTCCGGCAGCGATCCGGCCAGCGGCGGCTACCAGCACAACCGCACCGGAGAAGACAACGCCGACGCACATCACAAGCGGCAGATCATGGGCCGCGAGGTCGTCGTCGCGATCACGGAAGGCAAACTGCACCTCGGGCCCTGGGAACACATCTTCTATTACGAGTTCGACGGCCGGCGGAAGAAACGGCTTCTCGTGAAGATCATCGGCGAGTGAACCTCCCGATGAGTCAATTACCTGACTGATCAACAGTAAGAAAGAAATCACCGCCACTTCAAAGCGATACCACTTCAGTGTTGGTTAAAATACCGATTGACACATTTATCGCAATGACCATAGCAGGCCGACGACCAGCAATACGCCAGTTAGCCCGTAGTAGACCGCGGGCTGAAATCGAAGATACTCGATCGACCCGGCGATGCGAGCTGGAAGTTTCTCCCAACCATGTTCCGCCGTGCCACCGAGAATCTTCCGATCGCAAATCTCGATGAGCAGCGTCAGCCCACGAATGGGCAACTCGAGACCACATCGGATGGCGTCTTCAAGATAGAACCATTCGCGGCTAAGCCTCGTCATCGAGTCAAGGCCGCCGGTAACTCGGCGACGAACATTCTCGCCAGCCTGCATCAGTAACCAGGCGGCGACCATTCCCAGCAGGCATGCAGGAGTCGCCGCTCCAAATGTCAGCAACTGTGTCGGAGATCCATTTGCTGTGTCAGGAATACTAAGCGGCATGATGCACGCGCAGAACGCAACGCACACAGCTAGCGTGGCCGCAACGGACGCGATTGTCGAACTCTTGACCGAGTGCCGATCCAAAGCGTCCTGCTCGCACGTTGATGCACTCTGTACGCCGCTTGTCACCAGTTTCACAATCGCGATTCCCCACAGAAGCTGGCCAATGAGAATTCCCCACCAGGCCGTTAGCAGCAATTGACCGGACGCCGAGGTGATAGCTTCATTGCCACCTGCATGCCGAGACGATTCGATAACCGACAACACGGCGTTGCTTCCGCCAATCCCTGTCGTGGCAATTATCAACGCGACACCTAACGCGATTCCCCGGCCGAAGACGACTTGATCACGCTGGAGCACAAAAATTGCCACGAGTTGGGTAAGCAACGTGCCAGCGGCGATTGGGCCACTCGACGGCAATACCGCCACCAGGCCTGATGCAGCAAGGCCTGCTGCACTGACGCTCAAAAGTGCACCGATTCGATTCGAATCAGTCTGCACCATCGCGATTCCGGTGGCTGTGAGAGACGTTAGTACGCCCAACAGTCCAAGCAATCGGAAGGCGTCGACAGCAACGGTACCCAGTGAAAGGACGGCAAGGGCCAATGCAAGGCCTGGCAGAATTCCAGCAAGTGCGACAATAATTCCTGCGTCGTGAGGCTGTCTCGTTAGAAACGTACGAGCCCAGATCATCGCCGGGAAAAATGCACATCGAATGGCAACAGCCGCAACAAACAGGACGGACATTCCAGAAGCAACAGCCGTCGCGTCAACTCGACCATCTTCGACAGCCCTGCTGACAACCGCTTCGATGTTCGACGTGTTGAATCGAGCGATCGCCATCAAAATTGCGATCAGCAATAGCGCTCCGGAGACGCCGAGAACCATCGCTGCATTCAAAGGTTTTCTGGTATGAACTGTTGGCTGTCTGCGGTCTGCAAGCATGCCGATAACACAGCAGTCAATCAGAATCCAGATTCCTGCGAGCACAACGAAATCGGCAGTTAGAATCGCGACAGTGCTCAATACGTACAGGAGTGCTGTCTTTCCTGGTTCGACGTCTTCCGAAGAGGAAGAGACAGTGCCTGCATTTTTAAGAAGTAAGATCAGCGACGCCGCAAGGATCAGCATGCATCGCGACTGGTCTGCCCGGAACGACAGATTCACTGCCAGGTCAACTTCCGACGATACGATCAGCCACTGACCGAATGACACTGAGGCGGTTGGCTCGATCAAATCGGCAATTGAGCAGAGGATCCATGCTACGCTGACTACTCCGGCCAATCCCGTAGAAATCGCAATCGCAGTGTTCCGTTGAGTGGGCATGGCAACCGCCAGTAGCCACCCGACAAGTGGCGTCACCAGCATGACTGAAATCAGCAACTGCTCAGTCATAAGGACGCTCCCAGTTACGCGAAGAAACCCCGGCAATCAACGATTCCCGGGGTTCTCCAGTTTAATGCTTGATCGTTCTGATTATTCAGTCTTGGCGTCGTCGTTCCCAGCGGACTCGTCGGTCGACGCATCGTCTGTTGCAGATTCATCAACTGGCTCTTCTTCCGGTTTTTCATCCGGAGTCGTTTCTGGTTTGTACTCGTGAGGTCGCTTTCGAAGTACAGTTGCTTTGGAGATTTTGTCACCTTTTCGCAGCGAAGCGGCGACTTTCATTCCTTCGATCACTCGGCCAAACACTGTGTGGCCGCCCCGGTCCGGCTCGGTACGAGCGTTCAGCCAGTCCGTTGGCAGGTGCGTTATAAAGAATTGCGAACCACCAGTGTCCTGTCCAGAATGAGCCATGCTCAGGCTACCTCGGAAGTGCATCCGGGTTCCCTCTTCAATGCATTCACATTTAATCGAGTATCCGGGACCACCATATCCGTCGTTGCTGGGATCATCGTCAAGCGTATTGGGGTCTCCACCTTGCGCCATGAAGCCGTTGATGACTCGGTGAAAACCGATGCCGTCGTACTTACCACCTTCCACCAGACTGATCGCATTAGCCACGGTGTTTGGAGCGTGATCTTCGAACAGTTCGAAAACAATTTTTCCTTTGCTTGTTTCAAACTGAATTCTCGGAAGAGCGGCGTCTCCCTCAAGAGCGTCTTCTTTGGCACGAAGTTCCTGTTCTGTCTTCCAGAGTTCCTGGTACTTCGCCGCGGACTCGATGTAAGTCTCGTAACGAAGATCAAGTCGGTTCACTTTCTGAGCTTCGGCGAAGATTGCAGATGCCTGCTCGAAATTGTGCAACGCGAACTGCGAGACAGCTCCCATGCTGAGTGCATCTTTTGTCTTTCGACCAGCCGTCAGCAACTTTGACGAAACCTCGGCAGAACGATCGAAGTCGTTGTTGTTAAAGGATTCCCTCATAACGATTTCGCCAGCGTCGAGATCGCCCTCATCTTTTTCAAAAATCTTTGCAGCCAGGTCGAGTATCTCGGGGTAAATTTCGACTTCGAATTCGCGGATCAAATCTACATATTGATTGCGAACCGTCCGTTTTTCGTCACTGGTTGCGGCGTCTTCAAACTTCTTCTTCAGATCCTGCAGCTTGTCAAAAATTGCCAAACGGCGTGCTAACAGCGACTTCCATTTTTCGCTCGGGTCTTCATCACCCTTGTCGACGACAACTTTCAATGCCGGTGCTTTCGGAGCCTCGCCCTCAGCTTTTTCATCCTGAGCTCGAACGCTAGAAATAAGCATCAATTGAACACACAGCGGCAGCAAAATGAGCGCCGTCAGGAAACGGGATTCACGAATCATTGATCTCATCCTGTCAGAATTCTGGTGCGCTTCGTACGGTGAAGCGATTTGTTTCAATGTAAGGCATCAAGTTTATCGACCACACCTCGACGCGCCCACGGAACGGGACATTCGGAGACCAGAAGTCTGAATGCCGACGTTTTCGGATTTCGGCAGTGACTGAAGTCGTGAATAGTCAATGAATGAATAAAACTCACTGCGGCACCGGTATCAGTGCTTCCGGCTTCTCAAGCACGAAATAATGACCATGGTCGGCGGTTACAAATACGGCAGTGTCTTCCCAGCCCCCATTGGTTTCGACCCAGTCGGTGACTGATTTGAATGCAGAATCACCACTAAGGACAGCCCCGATTGAATTGTCAATGTTGTTCGCATGGTTCGCCCAGTCGACGTCACCGGCTTCGACCATCAGCCAGAACCGATCGGCCCGCGCCGACAGGACCATCAACGCGGCATTCGTCATTTCTGCAAGTGTGGGGTTCTCGTCGATATCGGCCTGTGAGTATTTCTCCGCGGCAACCGTCGTCGAAAGATTTCCGACGGCCGCTCCTGCGCTGATGGTCGGATCAAAACCACCATCTGCCGTCTGGAACGGCAGATGCCCTTTTTTGACACCGAACATCCCGAACAGTCGCGTCTTCTCGTCAACTGCGTGTCGAGCCGCTTTGACGAGAGCGACCTCTCCGTTTTTCCCGGATTCGCGAAGGACCGTTGTCCAGGGGCGGCGTTTCTGCGATTGGATCGTCTTCAGATCGACAGCGGCCAGGTAACGATTCTCAACAGTTTTTCCTGGATTGAAATTACTCCCCTGCCCGGTGTCTATCAGGCGGTCTTCTCCCCAGCCGGCACCCAGCAGAACGTCAACGCCAGGCAACGGCTCTTGTGGATGTGAGATCGACTTCAGACCAAGCAGGTCTCGTGTCAGGTCCTGATAGTCGCTACGGCTGACATTGTTGGCATATCCGCATGCCGGCGTTGCATGGCTGATCGGCACGCTGGTGACCAGGCCGATAGCGAAACCATCACGCTGCAGTTGTCTGGCCAGAGGTTCGACATGCTTACCTTCGGGATCAACGTTGACCGCTCCGTTGTAAGTCTTGACTCCTGAGCAAAGCGAAGTCGCACTGGACGACGAATCAGTATAGACGTGACGAAAGTCACGACCTAACCCGATCGGATACAGAGGGTCCAAAGGTTCTGACCAGGGATACCGACCACCAATTCGGCTCGAGTAGCCGCTGAGTTTTGTGCCGCCTGGGTTCTCGACCGTTTGCAGGTTGACATTCTTCTTCGTTCCGTCGTTGTGCGGCGTCGAGACGAAGTAACCGAAGTCTGTCTGGGTCATCGTGTAATCCTGAAACGCCAGTCCAGAACCGCGGCCAGCTCGATACTTCACGGCGCCGGCGTTGTAAATCGCAGCCGCCAAGGTCGTTTGCCAGTCCATCCCGTCGAAGACAAACAGGACGATTCGCTTCTTGCCGCTTGCGACGGCTGCCTTCTGCAGCGAATAAACGTTGGTCTGGTCAAAGTACTCGGCCTCTGGGTTGACCGTTCCGGTGGGCACTTTTCCGAATAGGCGTTGCAGTTTTTCCACCGAACGGTACGGACTGTTGTCACCTGATACCGATTCCAACCCCATCCCGAACGAGTAGATCGGCACCAGTCGATTTGAATGACTGACCCAGCTCGAGTACTTGTCGGTGTGCGATCCCCATCGCCCCCAGTCGGCCTTCCCGGTTTCAATGGCTTGGGTCTGCAGGTCTCGAACGTAATCCTTCTCGGCCGCTGAAACGATTTCATGACAGACCAGCATCGTGAGGCCTGTGGCTATCGCCCACGCCGTTTTCCGTCCGCTCATCAGGTGCTCCAGGGTGCAGTCTCTTGAGGATGTCTTCCGTTGAACCTCGCAATTAGTCCTGCAAGGTGTTCGGGAGTTTCGGACATTGAGCATCCCTTCGCTACTCCGCCGCCTGGCGAGCATCGTGAAATCGGCATAGGATCACCCGCGTTAAATGGTCGCCTGCCGAAACCATTACAAAGGAATACTGAAATGACGCGAAGTTTGTGTGTCTTTTTCGCCGGACTCGGTTTTGCTCTGACAACCGCCGATTCATCCAGCCCGGCCTTCGCCGACGACATCGTCGTCACAAATCGCATGCATCATCTTCGCCAGATGGAGCCTCGCGAGTGGTCGACATTTCCCGAAAAGGCCGAAGCCGCCAGGCTCGAACTGAAATTCGAAGCAAAGGCGATCGCTGGCGAAGGTTGCCTTTCTTTGAGACAGCAGAACATCAAAGAGATCTGGACAATTTCTCTGAATGGAAAGTCGCTCGGCAAACTGCACCGCGACGAAAATGACATGCAGGTTTACTACGAAGTCGGTGACGGCATAGTAAAGGACGGAGAAAATACGCTCACGATCGAGTGCCCGAAAGGCCGCAAAGCTGACGACATCCGAGTGGGAGAAATCTCACTGCACGAAACATCGAAGACGCGGATTCTCGCACAGGCAACTTTTGATGTCGCAGTCGTTTCCTCTCCTGGCAATGCTCCAACGCCAGCACGCATCACCGTTTTGAATGAACAGGGAAGCCTGCAGGAATGCCTCACTGAATCGAAAGGTGAACTGGCCGTACGACCGGGAACGATTTACACGGCAGGTCAACCGGTGACAATCTCGTTGCCGGCCGGAGACTACCGCGTTCTCGCAGGGCGAGGGTTCGAATACTCGCTTGCACAAGAAAAGCTCAGTGTCCGCGAGAGTAGCAGCGTCAATCTGCAACTCTCAATCGAGCGTCAGGTCGACACCACCGGTTTCGTCGCGTGCGACACACATGTGCACACACTGACTCACTCGGGACACGGTGATTCCACCGTGCAGGAGCGGATGGTCACGCTGGCTGGCGAGGGCATCGAACTGCCGATCGCGACGGACCACAACGTTCACATCGACCACCGGCCGTTTGCAATTGAGGCGGGAGTCGACCGTTACTTCACACCGGTCATCGGAAACGAAGTAACGACAAAGATCGGACACTTCAACATCTTCCCGGTCAAAGCAGGGGCCGAGCTTCCGAATCACAAATTGACCGACTGGGACGAAATCGCAGACTCGATCAACCAGGTCGACGGCGTGAAAGTCGTCATTCTCAACCACGCTCGGGACATTCATTCCAACGTTCGCCCGTTCGGTCCAGCTTTGTTCAACGACGCCGTCGGCGAAAACATCAAAGGCTGGCGTTTCCGAGCGAACGCAATGGAAACCGCTAACTCGTCTGCCAACCAGACGGACATCATGCAGATGTTTCGAGACTGGATGACGATGTTGAATCGAGGCCACAATATCACTCCGGTCGGCTGCAGCGACTCTCACGACGTTTCACGCCATTTCGTCGGCCAGGGAAGAACTTACATTCGCTGCGACGATCGTGACCCTGGCAGCATCGATATTGAACAGGCCGTCGACAGTTTCGTGCAGGGCAGGGTAACAGTGAGCTACGGTTTGCTGACTAACCTTAAAGTCAACGATCGATACGGATCCGGTGAGTTGGCACGCGTTGGTGGCGACACGGTAAAAGTCAACGTCCGGGTGCAAGGGCCTCATTGGACAACGGCTTCGCGAGTCCAACTCTTTGCAAACGGCACGGTGATACGCGAAACAAAGATGCCAGCCAGCGACGACTCTGCTCCCGCTAAGAAGCTGGACTGGAAAACCGAATGGACCATCCCTCGCCCAGATCATGACGTGCATCTGGTGGCGATCGCGATCGGTCCCGGCATCACCGGCCCGTATTGGAAAACCGCGTTGCCGTACCAGCCAACGTCTCTTGATTTTGAACCCACATCGCTCGGTTGCAGCGGCGCCGTCTGGCTCGACGTGGACGGTGACGGTCGACGATCTTCGGCACGTGACTATGCGGAGTTTGCCGTTGGATTGTCAGAAGGAAAACTTGAGTCGATCCTGCAGAAGCTTTCGACCTACGACGAAGCGACAGCCGCACAGGCAGCGTTCGTCATTCATCGGCAATCCGGACTTGATAAGCAGAATCCATTTCTAAGTGGAGATACTCAAACGGCCGTCCGCCGGGCAGTGCCGCATGTCCAGGACGGAATTCAGAAATACGTCGACGCCTGGCGTCGCAATCAAATTGCGGCCGCCAGGTAGAGTGGGCACCGCCCACTCACAATGCATTGGTGGGCAGTGCTCACCCTGCACCGATGCCGAAGTCATTTCACGAAGCCACCTTTACGAATAATTCGCATGAACGAACCCGATTCCGCCAAGGCTAAATCATGCTGTACGCCGAGTCGACATTCGGTCGCGAAGGATCCGAATCCACTGGCATCGTTGGAACTTCCTGTCGAACCCGCTGATGGCTCGTCGACGAGTGCGGGGATGATCGAAATTTCAGACGGCAGCTTCCTGATGGGCGGCGAGGGACCAGAGACCTGGCAGCAGGATGGTGAAGGTCCGGTGCGTGAAGTTTCGGTCGATTCGTTTTTGATTGATGCGTGCGCAGTTTCGAACGAGCAGTTTGCAGCATTTGTTAAGTCGACTGGCTTTGTCACTGAGGCCGAACGTTTTGGCTGGTCGTTCGTCTTTCAGCTTCACATCCCGAAGAAGCAGCGAGAACAACTTCGGCAGACAAAAGCAGTTGCCGGACTGGAGTGGTGGCTGGCCGTTCCCGAAGCATCGTGGAAACAACCGACCGGGCCGGGTTCGAACATCGACGACATCTTCGATCATCCGGTCGTGCAGATTTCGTGGAACGACGCTCAGGCTTACTGTCAGTGGGCTGGCAAGCGATTGCCGACGGAAGCCGAGTGGGAATTTGCCGCTCGCGGAGGGCTCGAACAGAAAACCTGGCCGTGGGGAAACTCTTTGTTGAGAAGCAGAAGGTTTCGCTGCAATATCTTTCAGGGCGACTTCCCCAAAAAAGACACCGGAAAAGACGGCTACAAAGGAACGTGTCCGGTCGACGCCTTCGAGCCCAACGGGTTCGGCCTCTACAACTGTGTTGGAAATGTCTGGGAATGGTGCCAGGACTGGTTCAATCCTGAGTACCACAGAATCCGTCCCGACCTCAGCGACAATCCAACTGGCCCGCCATCCGGAACGAAACGAGTGCAACGCGGTGGCTCGTACCTTTGCCACGATTCCTACTGCAACCGCTACCGCCTGTCCGCCCGGATCGGAAATACGCCAGACAGCTCAGGCGGGAACCTCGGTTTCCGCTGCGTTCGAGATCCTGCCTGACTGCCCGGAATGCAAGCCAGAATATGACGAGAATGCCATACGAGACTCTAACGGCAACATGCTTCAGTCAGGCGACTCGGTGAATGTCATCAAAGACCTGAAGGTCAAAGGCTCGTCCGTAGTCGTGAAGGTTGGGACGAAGGTCCAAAATATTCGCCTCGTTGACGGCGTCGGCGATCACAACATTGATTACAGAATCGACGGTATCGAAGCCATGCAACTCAAATCCGAATCCGTCAAAAAGGCTTGATTTCACAACGCGCACCCTAAGTCGCTGCCCAATCACGCGACGGACGTGAGCGAAGTCGGTTGGCTTCCGCGTCGTCGACGAACCTCTCAGTGACGGGATCGAGTTTCAGCTTGCGGTTCAAAATCCAGGCAATCGCGGCGGCGTGGCAGGCGATGTGCGAGCGTCGCATCACATCCGGATTCGCCGCGGTGGACTTACGTGAGCGGATGCAGTCGAAGAAGTCACGAGAGTGCGCCGTCACATCCAGGCCACGAACACGCTTCGTTCCTGCCGGCAACTGTTTCTGTAGTGATTCAGGCAGAGCCACAATCTCACCAGAGTCGCCAGTTTCGACCGAACCTTCCTCACCAACAAAGCGTACCGGGCAGGTTCCCAGCCGCGTCACGTAGTGCGGTGCTCGATTTCCGAAGGGCTCTGGCAGGAAGTCGATGATCAGCTTTACACCGTTGGCGTATCGGCAGACGATGTTCTTTTCGGTGGGTTCATATTCAATCGGCATCGTATCGTCGGCCTGATTGGCCCACTGACAGAGATCGACCGTATGAGCTCCCCAGTCGAGCAGGCGGGCTCCTGAATCAAAATCCCACTGGCCTCGCCAGCGACCGCTGCAGTAGGCCTGATTGAACGGTCTCCAGGCAGCCGGGCCGAGCCACATGTTCCAATCCACAACCTCGCGAGCCGGCAACGGTTGAGCGGGCAGCCAGGTGTTGTCGAGTGTCGGAAAATACACCGACGCGTGCATTGTGTGGAGCTTGCCGAGCTTTCCGGAGTGCACCCATTCGACGGCTTTCTGAAAGTTCGGAACACTGCGACGCTGAGTGCCCGCCTGAAAGACTCGCTTCTCGCGGTGCATCGTGTCGGCCAGTTCCTGACACGTGGCAATCGTGATACCGCATGGCTTTTCGCTGTAAACATCCTTACCGGCTTTGGCAGCCAGCATCGACGCCGCGCCATGCCAGCGGTCGCCGGTCGCAATCAGCACGGCATCGATATCTTTGCGGTCGAGTAGTTCGCGAAAATCGCGATAAAGAACGCAGTCCGCGTTTCCGTAGTGCTCATCGATCAGCTTTTTGCCAGCAGAGCGACGACTGGCCTGAACGTCCGCGATCGCGACGCAGCGGACATCGCCAAACGGCAGCATGGACTTAACGTCGTACGTGCAGCGCGGCCCGATTCCGATGATCCCAAACGCAATCTTTTCACTGGCCGCCGTCGCTCCGTCCCGACCCAGAACGTTCGCGGGAACATACGTCGCGGACGCCGCAGTGGCCACGATACTTGTGGTCAGGAAATCACGTCTCGTACTGGCTGACTTGTTCATCTTCCGGCTCCTGTTCGTTGAAGGCTCGTCAGCAGAACCGTTTGCACGCAGCAACGATGTCGTCAACCACGAGTGCCACCCGGCGTCACGACATCACCGACCAGCGAAGTTATTGTGTGACACGGCCAACCACACCACATTCTGCACATTTCGCTTTGAAAAGTACCATCCAACGTCTTGTCCCGGCACCGTAGCAGCGTGGACATTCGATCGTCTTGATTGTCGCCATCTGTTCCACGCTGGAAAGGATCGGTCGTCTTTGGAACTCTTATGTCGAACTTTCAAAGTTAATCAATTTCCCAGCGTATCGAGCCAATCGGCGAAGACGTGACTTGATCCGCGCAATGTGAAAGTCCAGAAGGTTTTCGGCAATCAAATCAACCGCCAAATAAAGTGCAGTTAAGACAGCAGGATAAGTCTCTTTCAAATGTAAAACTGGTTCTTCATATGGTTTTCGTCGACGAGTCTGCGTCTACAGATGGTCAAAAACTAATTCAAACCAGGCGATTGGCTCTGCGAAGTAGTTTGATTAAGGCCACAACTAAACTGCATTGGATTGCGCCCGTTGCTTTAGCTATTCAGTGAACTGGAAGTCAGTGCTTAAACACAAACTCTGGTGTGTTGAGCATCGCCCAGAGGAGGCCTTCGACGGTTTTGCGGCGGCTGGCAGATTCTTCATTCAACAGGCTAACGGCAGCAGCTTTTTCTTCGTTGGTGGGGAAGCGGGAGTAGACCGACAGATAGAGGTCCTCGATCACCTTGCCGGATTCCAGATCGCCTGATGCCAGTGTGGCAGCCAGCCCGGCGTCGCTGGTGACTTTGTCGTAAAGCTTCTGCGAGTTCATCAGGTGCAGAGCCTGAACGATCGTGGTGTCCGGCATTCTTTCGCAGGGTGGATTCTGGTTTGGATCCGGACGGCCGAACGCGTCCAGGAACAGCGAGTCGATGCGGTGTGACCAGAGTTGTCTCGCGGACGAACCGGGTGGCATGGCCGAGAATGTTTCCGCGACACCTGTGATCTGTGAAACGGAATCCAGCAGGACTTCCGCCCGCAAACGATCGCGGTAGAAGCGTGAGTAGTTGCGTGTATCGACCGAGTTTCGATCGTTTGGAACGGAACTCAGCCCGTAAACGTACGACGAGGCAATCGTCCGAATCAGATGCTTCAGGTCGTAGTCATGGTCTCGCAGATCGACGGCTAACGCTTCGAGCAGTTCAGGATTTGACGGCGGGTTCGAAGCTCGCAGGTCGTCGACAGGTTCAACCAGACCTCGGCCCATCATGTCAAACCAGACTCGGTTCGAGATGACCTGCCGAAAGAATGGGTTGTCGTCTGAAGTGACCCAGTCGGCGAGCACATTTCGAGGATCAGACACATCCTCGGGAACGGCAGCCTCACCGAACAGCGGCTTGGCGGCGACTTCTTCTCCAGTCAGCGGATGCTTGACCGCCCGCCGTTTGCCGACAAAAAAGAATTCTTCAGAACCTGAAATCGGCGCGGAGATTCCAGTTCCTTTGCGGCCGATGCGGTCAAAATACGCGGCCAGCCCGTAAAAGTCGGCCTGCCCCCACACTTCATTAGGATGATGATGGCACTTCGCACATTCCAGCCGGATGCCCAGGAACAACTGGCTGACGATAGTTGTCAGCTCGTCCGGAGTTCGACGATCGCGAAACATCGTCACGGCACCGTGCTTGAAGGTGCTGCCCTTGGCCGTCAACAGCTCATGCACAAACTGGTCGTACGGTTTGTTCTTGCGGAACGAATCGCGAATCCAATGGTCGTAATTCAGCACGGCTTTGATTCCCGCGTGGTACGGATTCGGACGTAGCAGGTCCGCCCACTTATTCGCCCAGTGATCGGCGTATTCGGGATCGTCGAGAAGTTGATCAATTAACCTCGAACGGCGATCAGGCGACGGCTCTGCAAGGAACGTTCGCGTTTCGTCTTTCGTCGGAACCCGGCCGATAATGTCGATGAACGCTCGCCGCAGGAAGACATGCTCAGAAGCCGCTTCGGAAGGAGTCAGGTTCAGCCGTTGCAGCTTCTTCCAGACCAGATCATCGATGAAATTGTTTCGCGGCAGCTTCTGATAAACATCGTCAGACACTTTGTCTCGGAGAGGAACGGACACCGTCGCGACGGAGAACATGCCCATATACCGAGTTGTGATCGCGGCTTCTCCGGTCACTCCGGTCGTCGAGACAAGGCCCTCTTCATCAACACCAGCGATCCCGCCTTCGTTACTTTGATAGTGCGACTGTCGAGTGACGTCTCGCGTCGAACCGTCTGAGAAATGAGCGGTAACGATCAGTTGCTGCTCTGCCTCGCGTCCGAGAATTCGCTCGGTCGGAGTGACCGCGATTCCGGTCAACTCAGGAGCGTTCTCAACCTGTCGAGGAATTCCGGCATTGATCCAGCGAAGCAGCGTTTCGAATTCCGGGCCGTCGGCCGCGAGTCGAATTCCGCCACCATGCGGGCTCTGCCCGGCCGGCTTCATCAGCAAGAGGCTTTCTTTGGGCGACGGCAGAAATACTCGCCGCCCGCGAGCTTCCTTCGCCAGCGCGGCATAATCGAAATTCGCATCGAAGCCGAGCAGCGAAAGCTGGAACCCGTTCTGCCCGCGAGCTTTCCCGTGGCACGGTCCCGAATTGCACGCTCCGGCTGTCAGGATCGGCATGATGTCATTCTGAAAGTCGACCGGCTGCTGCTTTTGGCCGTCTTTCACCTGGACCGTCACACGAGCTTCATCAGCCCCACGTCTAACAAGAATAGTCGCCTTACCGTTCGACAGCGGACTGACCAGCCCCTGAGCATCGACTGTCGCGATTGCTGTATTCTCGGAGACGAACTCAACCTTCCGAGTCAGGTCGACGTCCAACCCGTCGACGGTTTCTCCCACGATCAGCTGCTGCTGAGCATGTGGCCCGACCAGAATCACCGTCGCCGGCTCAGGTACGATCGCCGACACACACAATGACGGCAGAGATGCCGCACTGAAAACTGCCAGCAAACACGAAATCGAAATCATCTTCAGCATCGTCGAAGTCCTGAAATTCAAAGCAAAAACAACGCAGTGACGACCAGGTCGCTTTCATTCTGCGGAGAGAACTGGAAATATGGTTATCCCAATCTAACAAAGCGTCCCTGCTCAGGCAGCATCTACACAGAAAAAGGCACCTCTGACTTATGTCCGACACCTTTCACTGGCTCGATCATCTTGTCGTTCTGGGATACCTCGCCATTTCGATTGGCCTTGGAATCGCGATGCGTCGGCAGAATTCGCGCGAAGAATTCTTTGCAGCCAGCGGGTCGATGGGGCGCATGACCGTCGGCCTGAGCGTTATGGCAACGCTATTTTCAGCCAATAGTTTCATGATGTACCCGTCGACGGCCTACGCGGTCAGCCTGACGGCCGGAGCCGCGGTCATCGCGTTCTGGGCGATGGCGCCGGTCGTGATCTGGGTATTTATCCCGGTCTATTCTCGCCTGAAATGCAAAACCGCTTACGAGTACCTGGAGCAACGCTTTCACGTCTCGGTGAGGTGCCTCGCCAGCGGCCTGTTCATTCTGCTGAGAATCGGCTGGATGGCGTCGGCGACGTATGCAGCTTCGGTGGCGATTTCCTCCATCTCCGGCCTGAACCAGATCGGTGTGATCGTTGGCCTGGGAGCGGTCGCGATCTTCTACACGATGCTGGGCGGTCTGCGAGCAGTGATGTGGACCGAC
>CALGTK010000046.1 GCA_937904325.1 uncultured Planctomyces sp. | reverse complement strand
TTGTCCGCGATGCTGGCTGTGTAAGCATCGTCGCTTGAATAGTCTCGCGACCACAATCTGCCGCGTCGCTCACGTGATGCAAAGAGTTCCTTTAGACAGAATCGATTTATTCCGTCCACCATAACTTCATCAAGCGGCTGCTCCATTGTCAGCGCACCAGTGCCAGGAATTCCGGGCTCAGCGCAGCACAAGGGAGCGGCAGAGACGCTCACGACAACCGCCGCGAGGAGGCCAGTCGAGACCCGGGAATGCAGGACACCGGTCATGATAGAATTTCCTGATTTGAGCGGAGAGTGAGCAGCTCGTTGCTGGCAGGCTCCCGAAACGGTGATTTTAAATTGGTCCCGGAGGTGAGACTCGCTGACTCCCTGTCTCCGGTACTTTCTTAGACTGCGTCAACGAGGCAATCGCCGATGGTGGTAGCTTAACCTGTTCTTATCGCGTGCATGCGGCTCTCATAGTTTGAGAAGTTTGGACCACGCAACCTAAACGAATACTTTGAGAACGGTGCTGCGACATCTGTTGCCGGACACTGGTGTCCTCTGGCTCGCCGCACCTGTGGTTGATTGAAGTAGTACAAGCTAAACTGTTTGACGCCGGACTGACACGAAATCGCATATAACCTGACAATCCGTGAGCTGGATTGTCGTTCATCCAGAGTCTGCCAGCGGAGATCAACAATGAACGTGGTTGTGTTGCTGATGGGTGCCGTCCTGAGTGCCGGGGCACCGGCGGTGGATCAGCGTCCGACCGCAGAGAAGATTCGTTTCTTCGAGAACAGCATCCGACCGTTGCTGATCGAAAAGTGTTTCAGGTGTCACGGCGAAAAGAAGCAATGGGGTGGACTGCGACTGGATTCTCGCAGGGCGCTGTTGCGTGGTGGAGAATCGGGCGCGGCGATCGTGCCGGGCCAGCCCGACAGCAGTCTGCTGATCAATGCCGTCCGCCAGACGGACGACGATCTGCGGATGCCGAAGGATGACAGTCTGTCGGCGCGGCAAGTTAAAGAACTTGTCCGCTGGGTGGAGATGGGGGCTCCGTTCCCGATGGAATCAGGAACGGCTGAGCGGAATCGCGATCCGAACCACTGGGCGTTTCATCCGCCCTCCACACCGTCCGTGCCGGCAGTCGTCAACTCTGTATGGCCGCGATCGCCGCTGGACCGTTTCATCCTCGCAAGGATTGAAACAGCCGGACTCTCTCCGGCACCGCAGGCAGACAGGCGGACCCTGATTCGTCGCGTGACGTTTGACGTGATCGGTCTGCCGCCGACTTCTGAAGAGATCGACGCGTTTCTTGCGGACGAATCGCCCGATGCGTTTTCTCAAGTTGTCGACCGGTTGCTGGCATCACCGCAGTATGGAGAGCGTTGGGGCCGGCACTGGCTTGATGTCGCCCGATACGCGGACTCGAACGGGTTCGATGAAAATATTGCGCACGGCAACGCATGGCGGTATCGCGACTACGTTGTCGCCGCGTTCAATGGCGACAAGCCGTTCGATCAATTTGTTATCGAACAGTTGTCCGGCGACCTTCTACCATTCGACGACGAGGCTCAGCAGCATGAGCAGTTAATCGCCACGGGCTTTCTGAGTATCGGTCCGAAAGTGCTCGCCGAAACGGACGAAGCCAAAATGCGGATGGATATTATCGATGAGCAACTCGATACCACGGGTCGGGCGTTTCTGGGACTTACTCTGGGCTGCGCCCGCTGTCACGACCACAAATTCGATCCCATCGCCACGACGGACTATTACGCTCTGGCAGGCATCTTCAAAAGCACGCTGACGATGCGGAAATATAAGAAAGTCGCCGAGTGGCACGAACATCTGCTGCCGTCTGCGTCTGCGACCGCGTTAAAAGCCAACTTCGATGCGAACGTGGCGGCCAGAAAAACAGGTATCGCCGAAGTCGTCGCAGCCGCTGACGAACTTGTCCGCGAGAAGCTCGCCGGGATGCCCGACGCGAAGCCGCCGGAAAAGCTTGAGCCTCTCTATCCCGCCGGGACAAAGGCCGAACTCAAGAAGCAGCGTAACGAACTTGCTGCGCTGGAGAAGGCCGGCCCGGACCTGCCGGCGGCGATGGGCGTCACCGAAGACAAAGTGGTGAACATTGCCGTGCATGTCCGCGGCGATCCACTCAAACTGGGTGACATCGTTCCCCGACGTACGCCGTCCGTTGTTCGCGGTCCTCCAACGCCTCACTTCACCGCCAGGCAAAGTGGCCGACACCAGTTGGCCGAATGGCTTGTTGACTCGCAGCATCCGCTGACCGCTCGAGTCTTCGTCAACCGTGTCTGGCGATGGCACTTTGGCCGAGGTTTGGTCCCTTCGACCGACAACTTCGGACTGCTGGGTGAAGCCCCGTCGCATCCGAAGCTGCTCGACTGGCTGGCTCGCCGGTTCGTCGACGATGGCTGGTCGGTCAAGTCAGTGCATCGCCTGATTCTGAATTCGAGCACGTACCAACAGTCCAGCGCGACCGCCCGCGACGAAATCCGCCGCGACCCCGAGAACCGTCTCTTCAGTCGCGCTGAAGTGCGCCGACTGGAAGTAGAAGCGGTGCGTGACGCTCTGCTGGCGACCAGCGGGCAACTGGAGACGACGATGGGCGGCTCGTTACTGCAGGTCAAGAACCGCGCTTACTTTTTCGACCATACATCGATTGACAAAACGACGTACGACAGCCCCCGCCGCTCGCTGTACCTGCCGGTCGTCCGCAACAATGTTTTCGAAGTGTTTCAACTGCTTAATTTTCCCGACCCGGCCGTGTCAGGCAGCAACCGTGCGACCACGGTCGTGGCCTCGCAAGCGTTACTGATGCTCAACAGCGACGCGGTCATGCAGGCAGCCAGCAGTTTCGCCGACCGCCTGCTCGCCGAGGCGTCTGACGTTGATCAACGTCTGTTGCGACTATACGTCGTTGCTTTCGGCCGTGAACCAGCGGACGACGAAAAACAGGCTGACCAGGCCTTCCTGGCCCGTGTCGTAAAGGCTCTGACTTCCGAGTCGAACGCCGCAGCAGACACCGGAGCTGAGGCTGTGGACAGCGCCGACAGACGCCAGCGACAGGCCTGGTCAATACTGTGCCATGCAGTGCTCGCCGCCAATGAATTCATCTATGTACGATGAGGTCTCGTCCGAGAATCCGACCATGAACCAACACAACGTGATCCCATTAGTTTCGCGACGCGAGATGCTGCAACGGTCGGCGGTCGGGTTTGGTTCACTGGCCCTCGCTTCGATGCTGACGGACCAGTCGTTCAGTTGCGCTGCGGTCGACAATCCGTTAGCGCCGAAGCTTCCGCTGGCTGCGGCAAAGGCCAAACGGATCATCTTCCTGATGATGTCCGGAGGACCATCCCAGGTCGACACGTTCGATCCAAAACCGCTGCTGACTCGCGATGACGGTAAGCCGCTGCCGTTTGCCAAGCCAAGAGTTCAGTTCAACTCCACCAGCAATCTACTCAAGTCGCCGTGGAAGTTCCGGCAACGCGGCGAGAGCGGACTGTGGTTCAGTGAGCTGTTTCCGCGACTTGCCGAGCGTGCCGACGATCTCTGCATGGTGCATTCAGTGCACGGTACCAACCCTGCTCATGGTGGAGCGATGATGAAGCTGCACACCGGCAGCGACAACTTCATTCGGCCGAGCATCGGGTCATGGGTGAGCTACGGCCTCGGCACGGAGAACTCAAACCTGCCTGCGTTCGTGACGATCTGTCCGACGCTCGCATTTGGAGGAATCAACAACTGGAGTTCCTCTTTCCTGCCTGCCGCACACAGTGGGACGGCGCTGGGAGATGCCAGCGTCCCCTCAGATAAGGCATACGTGAAATTCATTCAGAACTCGAAACTGTCGCGTGACGTTCAAAGACTGCAACTCGACCAGTTGAACGCGATGAACCGCAGGCACATCGCTCAGTCCGGTGCAGATGCTTCGCTTGAAGCGAGAATTAACTCCTTCGAACTGGCGTTTCGCATGCAGTCGGAGATCCCGAAGGTCGAAGATCTGTCCAATGAATCTGCGACGACATTAAAGCTCTACGGCATGCATGATCCCGTGACGGCAAACTTCGGGCGCATGTGCCTGCTGGCTCGTCGGTTCGCAGAATCCGGCGTGCGATTTATTCAGGTCACGCACAACGACGACAAAGTACAGTGGGACCAGCACGCTAACCTCAAACGTGATCACGAAAAGAACGCGCGCGAAGTAGACCTGCCCATCGCTGGCCTGCTGACCGACCTGAAGCAACGCGGACTGCTGGACGATACGCTGGTCTGGTGGGGCAGCGAGTTCGGCCGTACGCCCACTGCCGAAACCAAAGACGGTCGCGACCATAACCCCGAGGGATTCACCATGTGGCTGGCCGGCGGCGGTACCAAAGGCGGCTTCCGTTACGGCTCGACCGACGACTACGGCTACTACGCCGCCGAAAATAAAGTTCACATTCACGACCTGCATGCAACGCTGCTGCACGCGTTGGGCCTGGATCACGAACGTCTTACCTACCGTTACGCCGGCCGCGACTTCCGCCTGACCGACGTCGAAGGTAATGTCGTCCACCAGCTCTTTGCTTGAGTCATGATCCCCTTTGTTACCACAATTGACCAGGGCTGGATGGCCTGACGTCACAACCATTCCATTCAGGAGTAGAACATCATGAGTCGATTTGGACGATTGATTCCGAGAGTTTGCGTGCTGGCGATCGTCTTTGGCAATCAGGCAGCCAGCTATGCCGTGGACACAGAAACTGTCGCAGAGAGCTTTTCAGTCGTGTTGCTGCCGGACACGCAATACTACTCAGAAAAGTATCCAGACACGTACGTTGCCCAGGCGTTGTGGGTTCGGCAGCAGGCAAAGAAAGACAACATTAAATTCGTCGTCCACCTGGGTGACATCGTGCAGACAGCAACCCAGCAGCGTGAATGGGAAAACGCAGATCGAGCGATGCGTCTACTTGACGGTTTCGTGGCCTACAGTATGGCGCCAGGCAATCATGACATGGTTGTCAAGACTCGTGACTCAACACTGTACAACAAGTACTACTCGCCCGATCGATTCGCGAACCGGAAGTGGTACGGCGGGCACATGGGAGAAACTAACGACAACAACTACTGCTTCTTTGAGGCCAGCGGCATGAAATTCATGATCCTGAATCTAGAATTTGCTCCTCGCGATGAAACACTGGATTGGGCGGCAGGTGTAACAAAGCGATTCCCCGAACATCGTGTGATCGTGGCGACGCATTGCTACATGCGCCCAAAGCAGCGGGACACCGCTTGTGCTACGTCATACAAGATTGCTGGCAACAGCGGCGAACAGATGTGGGAGAAGTTCGTTCGTAAGCACCCAAACATCTTTCTTGTTGTCAGCGGTCACGTTCTGGGAGTGGGGCTGCAGACAAGCGTCAACGATGCCGGAAGCAAGGTCCTGGAAATGCTGACGGATTATCAAGGACTCCCAAATGGCGGCGACGGCTGGCTTCGTTCGCTGAAGTTCGTACCCAGCGAAAACAAGATCCACGTCAGGACATATTCGCCCTTGTTGAACCAGGACAACAAGGATGAAAAGCATACGTTTTCGCTGGACTACAAAATGACCACCATCAAACCCAATGGCGATTGACCGACACTCTGATTGTCCCATTCTGAGATTGAACCATGCGCGCGACTCTGATTTTCTGTTGTCTGGCGATCGGCCTGTCGATTCCATCGACCATAAGTGTGTCAGTTGGTCAGGATGTGAAGTCTCCGGCCTCCGAATCTGAGATTCTCGATCTGCTGCTTAAGGATACGCCCAAACCGAAATATGGTGCGGCAGTGCCCACGGAGATCTCCGGGCGTGTTGCAGTGCATGCATCTGGAGAAATATCGGGAGCCGAAGGCGTGTCGGTCACGGACGGGTACTCGGTCACAACGACAGACGCACAGGGCGTTTATCGTCTAAAGCCGAACAAGCATGCTGTGTTCATCTATATCACTCGACCAACGGGGCACAACGTTCAGCGGGACTGGTACAAGCCGCTGGCAGCCAAAGTTGATTTCGAACTGAATCCTGCAGACATGGATGAAGATGAATACGTCTTCGTTCATGTTACTGATACACACGTTTCGCAGAATCGCCGATCGCTTGTGGGGCTGAGCCGCTTTGTGCGTGAGGTCAATGCACTAACGCCCCAGCCTCGTTTTGTCGTCAACAGTGGCGATCTTTTAAATCTGCACAAGGCACTGGTGAGCTCACCGGAATCCGGACAGGCTGACTTCCGGAAATACGTGGGAATCATGAATCACCTGGACATGCCGCACTACAGTGTCTCGGGAGACCACACGGATTCTTCCTATCGAATGAAGCAGTTTCCTCGCGGGGATCACCGCTGTGGAAAACCACTCTACTGGGAGCATCTTGGACCGCATTTCTTTTCGTTCGAGTATGGCAGGATTCACTTTGTGTCTGTCGACTTCGGTTACCACCTGGGCCAGCGGCAGATTCCGGTCAACGGAAAACAACTGGAATACCCGACAAACGAAGTTCAGCCGATGCATGCTGAGTGGATGCGGCAGGACATGCATCGCCGAACTCCTGGTACCTTCGTCGTGACAGCGTCAGAAGCTGATCTGGAAGACCACTGTCCGGACTTTGCTGGAATGGCCAGGTTGAATGATGTCAGGCTTCAACTGGTTGGCGATATTCATGTCGTGTCTCACAAAACGCGATCGGTTCCGTACCGCACGGGCGGTGCTCTTGCGGGCTGCTGGTGGAATCCCAAAGCCAGGCAACTGTGTCCGGATTTGTCGCCGCAGGGCTATCTGATCTACCGGGTGGTCGGTGACAAACTGGAACACTTCTACAAAGGCCTGGGACAACGCGTCGCAATCGTCTCACATCGTGTTGGTACGCCGTTGCAGGGACGTGTCGAACTGAAGGCCCATCTCGTTCAGGCCATGCAGGGCGAATCGCTGGAGTACTCGCTCAACGGCAAAGACTGGAAGCCGATGATTGAGATCGACCGGCCGTTCTATCGAACTCTGTATCAAGCGACTGTTGAGACTGCATCCATTGATGAAGGCTTGTGCACTTTTTGTGTGAGAAGCACGAGTGGCGAAGTGCGGACGCGGGAGTTCGTCGTTGCCAATCACAGCGATTCATCAACATTTTATAGTCAAGCATCGTTAAGCTTT
Source organism: uncultured Planctomyces sp. (assembly GCA_937904325.1). Taxonomy (GTDB): domain Bacteria; phylum Planctomycetota; class Planctomycetia; order Planctomycetales; family Planctomycetaceae; genus JABMPE01. Next base: position 24,147 of record CALGTK010000046.1, on the reverse strand, counting down.
ACGGTTGGATCAGACAGTGGGTGGACGACTCACAAATCGCCAGACAGCAAAGTCGACGTACTGTTTAATGGAACAGTATTTGGAACTCTCGATCCAGATGTCCGCAGGAAGTATTCGTTTACGATCCCCTCGTCGAGCCTTCGTAAGGCGAATGTGCTGTCGTTTCGCTTCGCCGATCCGGACGACGGCATGAGCCTGAGCAGCCCCGTGCTGACGTTTCAGAATAAGTTAATCCGCGACCCAAGGGACCTGGCAATTCGCCGAGTGAGAACTTCGCACTGGGGCAACACGGCCGTCGAGTGGGGCGGATTCATCGTTGGCAATGCCGCGCCGCCGGACGAAACGCCGTTCCACCGCAGGCAGAATGTGTTCTGCTTCGTCTTAAACGCAACCCCGTGAATCGAACACACGAGGATTGTCTCTGTCACAGCGTCGATGTTGCACTCGTTAACGGGTCATCGTTTCCTCGATTAATTGTGGAACTCCACAATTAGCTTCGCGTTTAGAGACCGTCCGTAAATTCGCAGGGCTCACGCCAGCGGTAGATCGTCTGATGCGACACACGTGGGTCTGGTGTCCTGCGACATGGTGTCCTGCAGCAGGTGCGCCTCATCCGGTCAGAGATTTCTTCCGGTGAATAGTGCATTGTTCACTCAACTGTCCAACTCCCTGTGGTGTTCATTTTTCAGCAGCGAACAGTCCAGGCGACAGTCTTTGCTGGCAGTTGCTCTATAAATTTCAAAACAGGTCAAATGGAATTTCAACAGTTTGGCTTGTTGGAACGTACGAAAGGGCAACCGCGAGCAGTGCTTCGGGGAATTCAGTCATAACTTCGAGGTCAAGCTAACTTCGGTGACTCAGATGGCCCGAAAATGCCATTGTTTCGTGGCGCAGGCATTGGGTTTTGCGGTACTTCCTGAATAGGTTTCAGCTAAGGTTGATTGGCTGCCAGCGGTCGCAGACAGACCGATTGGCTGTCGGCCTGGCAGATATTCGAAGATGAAAATGGAGAATTTGATGAGAAATTTGAGAAGTCAAACACATTGGGTGATCGCGCTTTTCGGAGGGTTTTGTCTGGTGGCGGCTGCAGTGACAGTTGCTCAGCGGCCGGCGTTACCGACGCCGGTTTCTGCCACGAACGTGCATGAGTTGTCGACAGCCTTCCGCCGCGTGGCCGATAAGGCACTGCCATGCGTGGTGACGATTGAGACACGTCAGAAAGCTCGAAAGATTGAAGTCGGACAAGGCAACGGAACGGATCCACTTGAGCGATTATTTGAAGCCGATCCACGGTTCCGGGAATTCTTTCGGCAGATGCCGCGGCAACGGCAGACTCCTGAACGTACAGGGATGGGGTCGGGGTTCATTGTCGAATCGTCAGGCATCATCGTGACAAACAATCATGTGGTTGCTGACGCGGATGAGATTATCGTCAGGTTGCACGACGGTCGAGAATTCAAAGCAAACGATGTTCGGACGGACCCACGAACAGATCTCGCGATTCTGCGGATCGATGCAGGAGAGCCGCTGCAGGCTCTTCGGTTCGGCGATAGCGATGGCCTTGGCGTTGGCGACTGGGTTGTCGCCGTCGGGAACCCATTTGGTCACGAGCTGACGGTTACCTCGGGAATCATCTCCGCGAAAGGGCGAGGTCCAGGGATTGCCGAACGAGAAGATTTTCTTCAGACCGATGCGGCGATTAATCCTGGAAACAGTGGTGGGCCTTTGCTCGACCTCAACGGGAACGTGATCGGCGTGAACACAGCGATTTCTTCAAGGAGCGGTGGATTTGACGGGATTGGGTTTGCTGTGCCGGGCCGCATGGCGTGGTGGGTCGTACAACAATTGATCGAACATGATGAAGTTAAACGAGCTTTCATCGGCATCACGATTCAGCCGGTGACTAACGATCTGGCGTCGCACCTTGATCTGAAGGTAGGTGAAGGAGCCATTGTGACGCAGGTGTTTCCAAAGTCTCCAGGTAGCACTGCCAAACTTGAGCCCGGTGACGTGGTCCTGTCTCTGGCCGCTAAGCCTGTCAGCGGTCCACGCAGTCTGCAGGGAATCGTCGAGCGACTGGACGTCGACAAGACTTACTCGGTGGATATTCTGCGTGATGGCAAAAAGATAAAACTACCGATCGTGCTGAAGCAGATGCCGAATGAGTACACGATGGCGAATGTTGGGCAGAAACAGCGTGAAGAGCCTGAGAAACAGGACAGTGACAACAACGATGTCGTTGATGTGGGCGACTTTGGATTCAAGGTTCGTGATCTGACCACTGAAATTGCTGAGCAGCTTGGCCTTGATTCCGATGAAGGAGTTGTCGTCAGTTCGGTCGATAGTGACGGTGCCGCCGCTCGCGTCCTTTCGGTTGGTGATGTCATCCTGAAAGTCAGCAGCCGCAGAATTGAGAACGTTGCTGACTTCAATAAAGGGCTATCCGATGCAAATCCCGAGAAGGGCCTGTTCCTGTTTATCAAGTCGGGCAATGCAACTCGTTTTGCTGTAGTTCGCCGACAGGACTGAGCAACGCTATTTCTTAAGTGCAAATACTGGGAAACCGGTGACTGACAGCCTGGCTTCAATGTGGAGCCAGGCTGATTGTTTGCGCTTTGCGACATGTTGCTGTGCGCGCGACGCGTTTCCCGAATGCAACATCCCGGCGGATTCGAAGTATTCTATCCGTCACGACCGGCATGACATGCGGATCTGACAAGTGGCTGCGATCGCCATCGATTCGTGAATGAAATTCTGAACCCTGGGTGTGTGCTTCTACCAGAATTTATTCGCACAGCGGTAATACTCGTGCATTGACTGGAAGGCGATCAACGTTGAGCCTCAGTTTTGCTGTCGCGTGCAAGAGGATTTGCAACATGGACCCGAGATCACTGATTGGCCCCACATCCGTCGTCATGGCGCTGATCGTGGCGACGCTTGGCACGTTGTTTCTCTTAGAGCCTGCTGCCGCAGATGAGTCAACACCCGAAGATGTGTACTCAATGACTGCTGACGAGTTCAAAGCTGAACTTGCCAGTCGTATGGGACGACAAATGAATCGCCGAGTTTTTTGCTTCGCGGTCATCGCTGTCTTGATCTGTTTTGTTTCGATGGGACGTACAACCCGGTATACAAGGTGGTGCATTATCGGCGTTACCGGAATGGCCGCGATTTTGTTTTCGGGTCAGCAAGCGGGGGCAATGTACAGCCCGACAATGATGTGCTTTCCTGGCGCAGTGATCATCCCGGTAATGGTTTACCTTAAATTTTACGGCAAGGCAGTGGACAACGGAAAACGTCCGGCGATGGAGCGATGGGCTCCTCGAAGAATCGATCCAGGTTTGAATCCGGATGCTGAAACACTCGCCAGACTCGACCGTCTTAGAGACGTATCGCTGCTGCCGCCACCTCGTGTCTCCTGATTGAATTACCGGCGAGGAGTCTGTCAGTCCTCGCTGGTACGAAGTTCTATAAGCCAGCTACGGATAGTCTTCCTGCCCTTTTTCTCAGCCTAAGTACCCATCCAGACGTCGGCTGTTTTGACCTTCTTTCAGATGACCATGAGTCCGTTGAGTTTTTTGTTGTCAAAGTTGGGCCGCAGTTTTCCACGAGTCAGTTTCCGATACTGACCAGGTCGTGTGACCAGCGGTATCGAGGGCAGTTTAAGAACCGGAATATTATCGGCGTTTCGAATTGATTCGACGATTTTCTTGAGTTCGCCAGGTGTGGGGAGTGGCCATCTTCGGTTGATGTCAATAATTGCTTTGCCTTCGGTTCAGAAGCGACGTTCCAGCTTCGATATTTTCTTGCCTTCTTTGAGCTTACTTAGCGGCTTGCCTTTATGATTCCAGATCGTGCTCTCAATCTGATTGTCAGGTAACCGCGGTCGGTTTTGTTAAGTGTTTCCGTTGCCCAGTAGATCGGCTAATGGATTCTGTACGCCGGTTGACGACCACTGAGTCAGGATGGAAAGTGCAGCAATGGTGAGCAGTTTGATCTGCATCAATATCTCCTATCTGTTCGCGGTGGGACGCGATTCAGTTTCTGAATCGCAGTTGACTGGCGTAATATTTCACGCAACGCAATCGTACCGAGCTAATTAAGACATTGATCGAGTGCCACGTTGGGCATTGGACCTTCATCGACAGAACGAGTTTTCGTAGTCAATAATCTCTTATTGATTCAGACGACGTGGTTGTCTGAACATGTCGGAGACTCAGCTCAAGAAATGTGACACGTGGAACCCAACTGGCCACCAGAACCGAAATTCGTTCCCATTCCTCAGGATTTCAATTCGTTGGAAAGCGATGGACTGTTTGAGAAATGCTTGAAATGCGAAATTGGACTGATCAACTCAGGTAGTCCGTACCTCATTGAACGCGTGTTTGTACAGCAGGAACCGATCATCGAGTACGCTATGTGTGAAGCGTGTGTCCTCAAGTCGCAGGGTGAGCTGTCGGCTGATTCGCGACAGGCAGTTACAGACTACATGCTTTCAAATATTGACGTTGGCCAGCGGCTGGGACGGCTGTCAGAATGGGCTGCGGATGGCGGCGACAACACCTCGGGCCTGATGGATCGCTGTTTAGTATCAGGAACGCCAGCCAACGAAAGTCGTGAGAAACAGATCGCTGCCTGGTGCCTCGGCGATCAGATGAGAGTGGATCATGTGTTTCCGCTCATGATCTCTGGTGTGGCAATTGAAGAATTAAACGGAGTACTTTCTGAGAAAACCAAAGGCTGGATCGACGACTTTGTTGGCGACAACTTTGGAATGCCACCCGAGTTTTGCGATCACCCGGATTTTCGTCCTGTACTCATCTGATGCCAGCTATTTCCAGTTTGAAATGTCAATATGGGCTGGCCATTAAATGCCGACAGAGCGGAAATCGGAACGGCATCTGGAAAGCAGGTTGAACTGGAACTGGTCGTTGCTTACAGAGTCTCTGATATGGTTGTTTTCCAATTCGGCGAGATGTGATCGGCGGTGCGTTCAATCGTTCCGTCGCGGATGAATAAGCCACAGTGATCGGTCGGTGATTTTGCCCGGCAGGTTCAGTCTTCGTGACGCACTCAAACGGAAAACGAAATTCTTACCGGTCGTTCCAACCTTCAGGAACCTGTTCAGGAGCCTGACAAGTTGTGCTTTGACGAATGGGACAATGAGAAAGACGGGACCAAACAGGACCACTTCTTCACGACGCTTATCATCTGACTATTAAAAGTTGTCGTTCAAGCACTTGATGTGCAACTACGTGGCCAGTTCGTGCATTCGCTGACTGGCAAGTTCAAACTGGCGCTGTTTCGGTCCAGTGCGGTTGCGGAAGATTTCCGTTTCTTTCGCCCCTGTACCGGTGACCGACACCTGGTTGTGTCAGGCAGTAAGACCGAGCGAGATAAGACATGAAGACTCTGTTGGATGACTTATGGGATTGGCCTCTGCATGGTGACGGAGCGGCAGGCAGCATTATTGTGTACGGCGAGGTTGGCCGTGGGGCGTCTATGTTTGGTCCATGCACACTGTGAGCTTATGAATGAAGCATGCCATCGCCATATTCATGATGTTGTTTTTCAAGACTTTGCTGGCTGACGGATCTGAACCGGAGTTGCGGGTTCAGCATCGCCGTCCATCCGCTGCCACGTTGATTAATGACGGCAGGATACTTTGCGTTGCGAACCGTCGCAGCGGCACGTTGAGCCTTGTTGACACAGAGCGTCGACATGTCTCTGAAAGGCAGATTGGGCAACAGCTCTCAGACGTAGTAGTTGTGCCAGGCAGCGATCAGATGCTCGTGACCGACTTTGCAGGCAGCATGGTTGTTGTCGTCAATCATTCAGAAGACGGATTGAATATTTCTGATCGAGTCGAAGTAGCAGCATGGCCGGAATCGGTCGTGGTCAATCAAGATGGTGACGTTGCATGTGTGGCTTCTCTGTGGTCGCGGAGAGTGAGCATCCTTGCACTACGCGAGCCTGCTCAGGGAGTCACCAGGCGTTTTGCGATGCAGCATCAGATTGATCTGCCTTTCGCACCCAAAGCTTCAGTATTCGTCGGGGCAGATCATGTTGTTGTGGCGGATTGTTTTGGTGGCCGGTTGGCCGTTATCGACTGCGAAGCTGGTGTGATCTCTGCGGAACATGAGTTGCCGGTTCATAATATTCGAGACATCGCCGTTGGGCTTGACGGACGGTTGTACTTGACCTGCCAACGTCTCAATTCAAAAGCGCACGTTGATTATGAGGATATCCATTGGGGCATCCTGTTGGAGAACGAGATTCTCGCGATTCGGGCTGAATCACTCATCAATGCACGTGACGAGAGCGAGTTTCGTTCCGAACGGATCAGTCTGGGAGGCCCAGGTGAAGGGGCAGGAGATCCGGGCTCAATCGTGGTGACTTCGAATCAGTTTGTCTTAACGCTGGCTGGGACAGACGAACTTGCAATCGTCGACCGGGTCGGCGTCCGACAGGGCCGCATTCCTGTCGGCCGCCGACCGGTATCGGTCATCCGGGACGTAGCAGTAAACAGAGCTTATGTGGTGAATTCGTTGTCCGACTCAGTGTCACTTGTTGATCTGATGAACAATCGGCTTGTCGACACAGTCAGCCTTGGGCCGAGTCCGTCGCGAGGTCCGGTCGAACGAGGTGAAGTTGCATTTTTCAGCGCAAAGCTGTCGCATGAAAACTGGATGAGTTGTCACAGTTGTCACACCGATGGGCACACCAATAACGGTCTGGCAGACACATTGGGGGATAGCGCTTTTGGAGATGCGAAACGAGTTCCGACTCTTCGTGGTGTCTGGTCAACCGGCCCGTGGGCATGGAACGGTTCGGAACATTTACTGAACGGTCAGATTCGAAAGTCGCTCATGTTGACGATGCGAACTTCGCAGTTGACCGATGAAGTTCTCACAGATTTGACGGCTTATGTCACTAAGCTTGAACGACCTCCTGCGGTCGCTGTTGCTCGCGGTGAAGGGCCACATCCGACGGTCGAGTACAAAGGTCGAGAGGTTTTCGAATCGGCTGGCTGCTCGAAATGCCACAACGGGTTCACCAGTTACACAACCGATGACACCTTCGACGTTGGTCTTAGCGACGCACATGGAGAGTCTCGGTTTAACCCGCCGTCTCTCAATGGAATAAGTCAGCGAGACCGTTTTCTGCATGACGGTCGAGCACGTTCCATTGAGGATGTGCTCATGCGAATTGAACATCCCTTACCACAAAGCCTGTTGGAATCGGATCGCAAAACCCTTATCGAGTTTCTGCTCGCGTTGTGATTTCGGACTCATTGTGAATCTGGGAGCGTACAAAGAAAAACCGCCGCAGGGTGAAGAATGTGTCCTGCGGCGGCCTGATTCTGATCGCAAGGTATACCGAATCAGTATCGGTAGTGCTCAGGCTTGTAAGGGCCATTGACGGGAACGCCGATGTAGGCGGCCTGTTCTTCGGACAGAGTCGTCAACTTTACGCCGAGCTTGTCGAGGTGCAGTCGGGCGACTTCTTCGTCGAGGCGCTTTGGCAGCATGTGGACGCCGAGGGTGAAGTGACCCTGTTCGAAGCCTAGTGACGAAGGGTTCCAGAGCGCCATTTGAGCAACGGTCTGGTTGGTAAAGCTGTTGCTCATGACGAACGAAGGGTGACCGGTGGCACAGCCGAGGTTCACCAGTCGGCCTTCAGCAAGGACGATTATTGCCTTACCGCAGGGGTAGATGTACTTGTCGACCGGGCCGCCTTCCATGTCGTCGGTCTTGATCATCTTCTTTTCAATGTCGGAGCGATTGTTGAGGTAGGCAACGTCGATTTCGTCGTCAAAGTGGCCAATGTTGCAGACGATGCAGTTGTTTTTCATTTCGTCGAGATGCACTCCACGAATGATGTCTGTGTTGCCGGTTGTGGTAACGAAAATGTCGCCCTGATCCGCGACGTCTTCGAGAGTTGTGACCTGGAAGCCTTCCATCGCGGCCTGCAGAGCGTTGATTGGATCGATTTCGGTGATGATGACCCGCGCACCGAGTCCCTTCATCGCGGCGGCACATCCTTTGCCGACGTCTCCGTAGCCGCAAACTACGACAACCTTGCCGGCAACCATGATGTCGGTGGCTCGTTTGATGCCGTCAGCCAGTGATTCACGGCAGCCATACAGGTTGTCGAACTTGCTCTTGGTGACCGAGTCGTTGACGTTGATGGCCGGGATCGGAAGTTTGCCATCGGCGGCAAGCTGGACGAGCCGCAGCACGCCGGTCGTCGTTTCTTCTGAGATTCCCTTAATGCCGTCACTCAGTTCCGGGAACTTGTCGAGGATCATCGCAGTCAGGTCACCACCGTCGTCGAGGATCATGTTCAGCGGCTGGCCGTCTGGCCAGAAGATGGTCTGCTCGATGCACCAGTCAAATTCTTCGTTGGTTTCGCCCTTCCAGGCGAAGACGGCGACGTCCGTAGCGGCGATGGCTGCTGCGGCGTGGTCCTGCGTCGAGAAAATGTTGCAACTGGACCAGCGGACTTCTGCTCCCAGGGCGGTCAAAGTTTCAATCAGAACGGCTGTTTGAATCGTCATGTGCAGGCAGCCGGCGATCCGAGCTCCCGCCAGCGGTTGGCTGTCTCCGTATTTTTCACGGAGAGACATCAGGCCGGGCATCTCTTTTTCGGCCAGTTCGATTTCTTTACGGCCAAATGCGGCGAGGTTGATATCTTTAACTTTGTACGCAAGAGCTTCAGCGGGAGCAGTCGACATGGTCGTTTCCTTTGGGAAGTGTGTTCCATCCGTGAGCGATTAAGTGGAGTCAGCCGTAAACTTCAGCAGATTACGGAAGTCACCAGTGATGATTCAGCGAAAGAGCCTGCCTGGCCGCACGTGCCAGCCACTTTCGTCCGAATTGATTGTAGGGATTTCCTTTGGATTGTCGCGTAAATCTGAAGGAAAACCGGGACGATAGGGAACAATTAACAGCCCGGCAAGCAGGGCGAGTGAACGTCAATGGCTGATTCGCGACGACGGACGCCGTGCAGGCCGGTGCTCGTTGAAATTGCGATCCCGCAGGTCTACTATCGCCCACCGATCCGTGACCAATTTGCCTGATGTGTTGAGTCAGGCTTAGTCAAACACCTCGGCGAACGCAGGAGTTGCACCATGAGCGAAGCTATTGAGAGCGTACTTCAGGAAGACCGTAAGTTTCCGCCCTCGCCGGAGTTCTCTGCCGAGGCTCATATCAGCTCGGAAGAGCAATACCAGGAAATGTGGAATCGGGCGAAAGACGATCCATCCGGTTTCTGGGGCGACCTTGCTCGTGAAAATATCGACTGGTTTCAGGAGTTTGACAAGACTCTCGAAGGCGATATGCCAGACACGAAATGGTTCGTGGGCGGTAAAACCAACGTTTGCTACAACTGCGTCGATCGTCATCTGACGACCTGGCGAAAAAACAAAGCCGCGATCATCTGGGAAGGCGAGCCAGGCGATCAGCGAGTGCTCACTTACCAGGATCTGCACCGCGAAGTGTCGAAATTCGCCAACTGTATGAAAGAGCTTGGGGTTGAGACTGGCGACCGAGTGACGCTCTACATGCCGATGATTCCTGAACTCGCCATTGCGATGCTGGCCTGTGCGAGAATCGGCGCGACTCACTCGATCATTTTCGGAGGCTTCAGTGCCGACGCGGTCGCCGATCGAAACAACGACGCTCAGGCGAAGCTTGTCGTCACCGCGGATGGAGGCTGGCGCCGCGGCAAAGAAGTGCCGCTTAAAGTTGCTGTCGACGAGAGTCTCGAAAAATCACCTTCCGTCGAGAAAGTCGTCGTCGTCAACCGAACCGGTGGCGATGTCACGATGGTGCCGGACCGGGACTACTGGTGGCACGATCTGATGGAAGACGCTTCGGCCGAATGCGAAGCGGAAGAACTCGACTCAGAGCACCCGCTGTTCATCCTTTACACATCTGGTTCAACTGGTAAGCCGAAGGGCGTGTTGCACACCACGGCGGGATACCTGCTCGGGACGACGATGACGTCTCGCTGGGTCTTCGATTTAAAAGACGAAGACACCTACTGGTGTACGGCCGACATTGGTTGGATCACCGGTCACAGTTACATCGTGTATGGACCGCTGTCGAACGGGGCGACGACAGTCATGTATGAAGGTGGTCCGAACTGGCCGGATGAAGGTCGCTTCTGGTCGATGGTCGAAAAGTACAAGGTCAACATTTTCTATACCGCTCCGACGGCAATTAGAGCATTCATCAAATGGGGTGACGAATGGCCAAACAAGTACGACCTGTCCAGCCTGCGTCTGCTTGGGACAGTCGGAGAACCTATTAATCCGGAAGCGTGGATGTGGTATCACAAAGTGATCGGCGGAGAACAATGCCCGATCGTCGATACCTGGTGGCAGACGGAAACCGGCGCCATCATGCTCAGTCCACTGCCCGGTGTTACGGCTACGAAGCCTGGAAGTTGCACCAAGCCGCTGCCCGGAGTCGTGCCGGACATCCAAACTGAAACTGGAGAGAGCCTTGCGGAAAATCAGGGCGGATTGCTGGTGATGACTCAGCCGTGGCCGCACATGCTTCGAACTTTGTACGGCGACCATCAACGGTTCCTGGACGTATACTTCAGTAAGATCGAAGGACGCTACTTTGCCGGTGACGGGGCACGCCGCGACGACGATGGCTACTACTGGGTGATGGGCCGCGTTGACGATGTGCTTAATGTGTCGGGGCACCGTCTCAGTACAATGGAAGTCGAATCGGCTTTGGTCGCTCATGAAGGAGTTGCCGAAGCAGCGGTTGTTGGGTTCCCGCACGATCTGAAAGGTGAAGGCATCTGCTGCTTTGTCACGCTGAAGTCGTCGTCGGGTGATGAGGAGTTGAGGAAAGAACTGATTGCTCACGTGCGAAAACAGATTGGAGCGATCGCGACTCCCGACCAGATTCGCTTTACAGATGCTCTGCCTAAAACACGCAGCGGCAAGATCATGCGGCGACTCCTCCGAGACATCGCTGCCGGACGTGATTCATCCGGTGACACGACAACGCTGGAAGATGTCAGCGTGCTGGCAAAACTGCGTGAATCCGACGACTAGGCAGGCGGAAGGTTCTGTATTATTCAAGGCAACGTTTCGAAAACGTTAGACACTGGCAGCCCGATCGCTTAGCGATCGGGCTGTTACTTTTTCTATCGAACGAACGGCACTAACTTGTGTGAGGAATTTCGTGGCTGATTCGCTGAATATTCTGATGGTTGCCGCTGAAAATGACGCGATTGCAGGCGGTAAGGTTGGCGGAGTTGGCGATGTTGTCCGCGACGTTCCGTACGCGCTGGCTGACTTACCTGAATACAAAGGAGTGGTGTCCGTCGTATGCCCGTCGTACGGATTCCTCCACGAAAATCCGAAGGCGAGTCTTGGCACCGTTCACTTCGCATTTGGTTGTGAGCAACTGACTGCGGAGCTGTTTGAGATTGAAGGCAAGCGGCCGCACGTCGGAGTTCGACAACTGGTTCTGCACCACTCAGCTTTCGAGACAATTGAATCAACGTCCGGTCGACAGCTGATTTACGTGGATGACGGGGCTGAAGATCCATTTGCCAGCGATGCGACGAAGTTTGCCTGCTTTAACGCGGCCGTCGCCCAGGCAATCCTGCAGGACTGCTTCGGGGAAGTCGACATTGTCCATTTGCATGATTGGCATGCTGGATTTTATCTGATGCTGCGCGAGTTCGATCCTGCACTCAGCGATCTGCTTAGCAAACGCACGGTCTTCACGATCCACAATCTTGCGATGCAGGGAATCCGTCCCCTGGATGGTTGTGCCTCTTCGTTAACGGCATGGTTTCCCGATCTCAATTATCAACTTAAGACCGTTCAGGACCCGGATTACCTCGATTGCATGAATCCGATGGCCGTCGGAGTTCGACTGGCTGACAAGGTGCATGTCGTCTCGCCAGGTTATGTTTCGGAAGTTTGTCAGCCAAGCCGGCCTCAGCGGAACGATCCGTTGTGTGTCTTCTTCGGTGGCGAGGGATTAGAAGGTGACCTGCAAGCTGCCAGAGAGCAGGGCAGGCTAGTCGGGATTCTCAACGGCTGTGAGTACGATGCGACGCCATCGTTATTACCAGCTCGCGATGAAGAGTCCTGGCGAAACCTGTTGAATGGTCTGGTTGCGGAGTTGGCGGGGTGGTATCAACGGTTACAGACGTTTCCCCACTGGCTGGCTCATCAGCGTCTGAGTGGGTGGCTGGAGAATAATCGTCCCCGACCAAGTGTTGTCATGACGAGTGTGACGCGGGTAGTCGATCAAAAAGTTAGATTGATGCAAACACCAAAGGACGCGCCGCCGCTGGATCGCATCCTGACTGACGCTGGTGACGACGTTGTCTATCTGCTGGCAGGCAACGGTGATCAAGGTTTTGAAAAGTTTCTACACGACCTCGCGAGGAAGCACGATAACTTCGTCTTTCTGAATGGTTACAGCCAGCACGGTGCAGAACTGCTCTATCAGGCCGGCGACCTGTTTCTCATGCCGAGTGCCTTCGAACCGTGCGGGATCTCTCAAATGCTGGCGATGCATGATGGTCAACCCTGCGTCGTGCATTCAATTGGTGGGCTTAAGGACACGGTGCATGATGGCAAAACCGGTTTCGCGTTTTCCGGTCATTCCCCGGAAGAACTCGGCGATGGATTCGTCGAGACGACGCGACGGGCAATCGAGTTGAAACGTAATTCCGAGCCTGACTTCGGCAGAATTCGTGACGAGGCGTTTGGGATGAGATTCCTTTGGTCTGACTCCGTCCGCACCTATTTGTCAGACCTCTATCGGTAAGCTGTTTTGCTCATGCTTGAATAGTCACAGTTGTCGTGGCGCCAACTAAACCGGCTCCGTCACTGCAGCACGGACGTGGTTTCGGAGTTGCTGCATCAGGATTACTGAACTCAATTGTGAGGTTCGCTCACGACCTTCAGCAGGATATCCAGCAGCCGATTTCGATCAGCATATGAGACGCCGTCGGTTAAGCGGATTCCGCGACGACGCCGTTCCAGATACGGCATCAGATCGAAAACTGTTCCGTACGCTCGCCGATTCGCGTTGCTCACGGAAGTCCGGCGAACCCGGGCAGGATCAGTATTTGATTCACAAAGCCCCTGTCTCGTACACACCAAACGCAGTCAAGTTGATTCGTGATCAAGATCGTTCGTGGCTCGGGTTTCTGAGACCGGAGCGGTGTATTTGCTCCAGTAAATGGTTGAGGCCCCAACTAGCTGGCATGAAGAAGTGGTCGCTATTGGACGGACAGAATCGTCGCAACCTGCAATGATCAAGCGAATTGTGGTTAAATGTGCTGATTGAGAGTGGTGGCTTGTTGTTTGGTGCAACCGGTTGCCAGCATTGACCCTATGAATTGGGAATGGCAGATGTTCACGAGAGTTGGGCTGACGTTGCTTGCAGTTGCGATGGTTCTACGAGGCGATTCGCGTGCGGAAGATTTGAACTGTCTCACAGATGCTGAACGGGCAGAATCAAATTTTTACGCTCATCTTCAGCAGGAGGCGTACGAGGCTTTGGACCGCAGGGCCGAAGCTTACGAGAAGCTGAAGACACCGCAGCAGATTAAAGCGTATCAGCATCGAATGCGTCGGTTTATGACGAAGCAGTTAGGGGGCTTTCCAACGCGAACGCCGTTGAATGCTCAGACTGTTAAGACGATTCAGGTGGGTGGCTATCGTATCGAAAACGTCATTTTCGATAGCCAGCCACATCATCGGATCACGGCGAATCTCTATCTGCCGGAAGTCGATGGTCCAGTTCCGGCCGTCGCTGTATCCAGTGGTCACAGTCGAACTGGTAAGACGGCCGACTACAACCAGCGGTTCGGCATCATGCTGGCGAAGCACGGCATGGCTGCGCTTTGTTTTGATCCGATTGGTCAGGGCGAGCGATCTCAGATTTTGACAGCCGAAGGGCAGCCGCAGCACAACGGTACGACTACTGAACATTTTTTGATTGGTGTCGGTTCAACTCTGGTTGGCCGTAACACGGCTCGATATCGAATCTGGGATGCCATGCGGGCGATCGATTATCTCGCCAGTCGTCCGGAAGTTGACGCAACAAAAATTGGATTCACCGGCTGCTCAGGTGGCGGAACACTGACGAGTTACGTGATGGCCCTTGATAACCGCGTCGCTTGTGCGGCGCCGGCGTGTTATTTGACAACTTTTCGGCGTTTGATCAACACGATCGGACCTCAGGATGCCGAGCAGAATATCTTCGGTCAGGTTGCTTTCGGGCTCGATCATCCGGACTACGTGTTGATGCGTGCTCCACGCCCGACATTGTTCAGTTCGACAACGAATGACTTTTTTGACATTGATGGTTCCTGGGATAACTATCGTCAGGCGAAACGCATCTACACTCGACTTGGTTATCCGGAATGTGTCGATCTGGTTGAAGTCGAAGGCAAGCATGGAGTGCACCCTCAGAATCTGGCGACGATCACGCACTGGTTCCAACGCTGGCTACTGAAACGTGATGAAGCCGTAGCGGCTGTCGAGTTACCCACTCTTGCACCCGATGATCTGCTTTGCACGAAGTCCGGCCAGGTACTTACGGAGTTCTCAGGCGAGCTGTCAGTTTTTGACCTGAACGCTGATTATGAATCGGAGCTTTTGCAAAGTCGAATCTCACGATGGCGAGGGACTGACAACGAGAAACTGGATTCGTTGGTTCGAAAGAGCATTGGCGTCCGTCCGAATTCGGAATTGCAGCCGCCGAAGTTTGAAGACATTGCGCGAGTCCAACGAGAGAATTATCACATCGACAAACTGATTCTTCGCACGGACTCAGGCATTCCGTTGCCTGGATTAACATTTCACCCGCCATCGCCAGTTGACGATGCTTACGTCTATCTCCACGAAGCCGGAAAGCTTGGTGATACCGAACAGGACGGGCCGATTGAAGAGTTGATCTCGGAAGGCTACGCCGTCGTCACAGTCGATCTTCGCGGACAGGGCGAGACCGGAATCGGCAAACGCGACGCGACGTTGACCGATTGGAAGACGTACTACTTGAACTATCTGCTGGGCAAGTCGCTGGTTGGCGTGCGAGTCGAAGACGCACTGGCCGCCGCAGACTTCGTCGCCTTTTACCAGAAGAAACGCGACTCGCCTCGGAAGGTTCATCTGGTAGGAGTTGGTCATGCCGGAATCGTGGCTTTGCACGCCGCTGCATTGAATCCGAAACTATTTGCGTCGGTCACTTTAAAGCAGACACCTGGAAGCTGGGCGTCTGTTGTCAGGCTGAAGTCGCCGGCCGGGCATCTTGACAGCACTGTCCACGGGGTACTCGGAGTCTACGACCTGCCCGACCTGGTTCGCCTTGCCGGAAGAGAGAAAGTCCGGTTTGAGGATTAGTGATGAGCCTTATTTCCCCTTGTTATATCCTGCATTCCTGCCGATCAATCCGATGGCGCTGGCTTGTTGCATTGAGTGTTGTCAGTGCCGTACTTGTTGGCGGGACGAGTCCATGTTCGTCAAAGCCTGCGGATGCCGCGGAAAATGGAGCGGAACTGGAGACGCAGTTTCGGGCGGATGTTGCACCGTTTTTAAAGACGAACTGTCTCGATTGCCACGGCAGCGAAGATCCGGCAGCGAAGCTTGATTTAAGCGGTTATACGTCGAGCGAGAAAGTCGCTAAGGACCATCAGACCTGGGCGATCGTGCTGGATCGATTGAGGGCTGGTGAAATGCCGCCGAAGCACGCGGAGCCGCAGCCGACACGGCAACAGAGAGATTCGATCATAAAGTGGATCAACAGTGCGCGGGATTTCGAAGCTGCGAGGAATGCAGGAGATCCCGGGCCGGTGCTCGCGCGACGGCTTAGCAATGCGGAGTACGATTACACGATTCGCGATCTGACTGGCGTCGACATGCGGCCGACGAACACGTTTCCCGTCGACCCGGCCAACGAAGCAGGTTTCGACAACACCGGCGAGTCACTGACGATGTCGCCAGCGCTGCTGAAGAAGTATCTCGATGCAGCACGGGATGTGGTCGAGCATCTCGTTTTGAAACCGGATGGAATCGCGTTTGCCTCTCACCCGGTCGTGACGAATACGGACCGTGACAAGTACTGCGTCAAACGCATCGTGCAGTTTTATGAGCGGCAGCCGACAGAACTGGCCACGTATTTCCAGGCGGCGTGGCGAGTTCGGCAGGCCGTTTCAGGGCTATCCGGCCGTGCAGTTCTGGAACCGGCGTTGAAACGTGCAGCTTCAGAATGCGGAATCAGTTCCAAATACCTTGATACTGTTTGGCATATTTTGACGGACGGTGAGCACGACGCCGGGCCCGTTTTGACATTGCGTGAAATGTGGGATGCCTTGCCAACAGATTTGAATCAGCAGGAAGCGGTCGCGGCCGGCTGTCGTGAGATGGGCGACTTTGTCGAACGAATTCGTAAAAAGCTTAGTCCGCAATTTGACAACCTTTATATCGAAGGAAGTCACAAAGGCTCACAGCCGTTTGTTCTGTGGAAGAACCGTCAGCACGCAAGTCATCGCAGACAAGTGAATCGTTCGGCTCTTCGTGAAAGCCTGGAATCGGTAGAAAAAGTGAAGAGTCAACCGCCGGAAGCAATACCGGCTGAACGTAAATTAAAGTCTGCCACAAGTGTTGTGGGCGATGAACTGGTTCCGCAGGCCGATTCGGAAACGCGGACACGATACGAGGCGGCAGTCGAACGGTTCTGTGCGGTCTTCCCTGACGCGTACTACGTTGCCGAACGTGGCCGGGATTACGTGAAGGAATCTTCCAAACAGGATGGTGAAAAAGGCAGACTACTTAGTGCCGGCTTCCACAGCATGATGGGTTACTTCCGCGACGATCGGCCGTTATATGACATGCTTCTTGACGAAAAAGGTCAGGCTGAGATTGACGCTCTGTGGCGCGAACTGGATTTCGTCGCGTCAGCTCCGACTCGACAGTACGTCGGGTTTTTGTGGTTTGAGCGGACGGATTCCCGGTACATGAGGGACCCGCAGTTCGACTTCGCTCGGGCCGAAAACAAGGCCGCGGCATCCGAGGCATTGATTTTGAAGTTGGGTCGTTTGTACCTGGAAAAGGCGCGTGCCAGCGGCGGAACTGAAGTACCTCTGCAGGCGATTGAGCATTTCTTTCGGGAGATCAACGATCAGATTCGCTGGGTTGAGCAGGCTCGACTGAAGGCTGAGCCTGCTCATGTTGCGGCCGTACAGGATTTTGCAGAACGAGCGTTTCGTCGGAATTTGACTGAGTCTGAACGCCGTGATCTTGCCAGTTTCTACCGAATGCTGCGCGATGCTGATGGACTGAGTCACGAAGAGGCAATTCAGGACACGATTGTTTCGATTCTGATGTCGCCGTTGTTTTGTTACCGAGTCGATCTGATTGGTCACGGCGATGGTCAGCGGCCGTTGACTGACGAGGAACTCGCCAGTCGATTGAGCTACTTCCTCTGGTCATCTACGCCGGATGAGGGACTACTGACGATCGCAGGTGAGAAACGCCTTTCGCAAAAAGACGAGCTGATTCGGCAAACACGTCGGATGTTGCAGGACTCTCGCATTCGTGGAATGGCTACAGAATTTGGTGGTAACTGGCTTGGAATTCGGCGTTTCGAGGAGCATAACGCTGTCGATCGCGATCGATTTCCGGAATTTACTGATGACTTGCGACGGGCCATGTTTGAAGAGCCGATCCAGTTCTTCATTGATGTCGTACGGAATGATCGGTCGGTGCAGAGGTTTCTTGATGCTGACCACACATTTGTGGATTTGCAACTAGCGCGGCATTACGGGATGCAGGATGATGTGGTACGGAATGGCGGTTGGTCACGCGTTGATCGGGCCGGCGATTACGGACGAGGCGGACTGTTACCCATGTCCGTGTTTCTGACGAAAAATGCCCCTGGCTTACGTACGAGTCCGGTCAAACGCGGTTACTGGGTCGTTCGTCGTCTGCTTGGCGAACGAATTCCTCCTCCTCCGCCGAACGTGCCAGAACTGCCCGATGACGAGTCAGAACTCGGTGAATTGACGCTTCGAGAAGCGCTCGCGAAGCATCGTGATCACGCGAGTTGCGCCGGTTGCCACGAACGCTTCGACTCGATTGGATTGGCGTTTGAGGGGTTTGGGCCGGTCGGTAAGCGGCGGAATATCGATCTTGGTGGACGACCGATTGACGCGACAGCTCACTTTCCAGACGGCGAAGAAGGAAACGGAGTTGGAGGTTTGAGAAGTTATCTTCTGACCCACCGGAGTGATGAGTTTGTCAATAACCTGATTCGAAAACTGGTATCTTACGCCCTCGGACGAAGCCTTATTCTGTCAGATGAATTGCTGGTTCGCGATATCCATTCCAGGCTCAGGAATAATGATCACCGTTTCGCAGGCCTTATTGAAAGTATCGTGACCAGTCCGCAGTTTCTAAATAAACGCGGTTCAAGCCACCTTGCCAGAGAATGAAGTATGAACAGTTTATTCAATACCGATCGGCTTCAACTCTCGCGTCGAACGCTGCTTAGAGGAGTCGGAGTGGCGATGTCGCTGCCGTGGCTCGAGTCGATTCCGGCGTGGGGGTTTGAGCCTTCGAATGACTCGGTAGCGAATTCGTTTCCGAAACGCTTTGGCGTTACGTTCATGGCGTGCGGCGTTCATCCGGATCACTGGTGGGCTAAAGGGGCCGGGGCGGAAATGGAGCTGGGCAAGAGTCTGGCTTCTCTCGAAGGGCTGAAGGAAAAAGTGAACGTCATTTCCGGACTGTTCAACAAGAACTCAACCGGTGTTGGCATTCATCCTGGGCAGACGGGCAATATTCTCTCGGGAGCTTCACTTCAGAAGGGTGCCGAGTTGCGTGGCGGGATCAGTATTGATCAGGTTCTGGCCAACCATCTTGGTCAGGAGACCGCTCAGCCGAGCATGGTCCTTGGTTGCGAGCAGCCGATCACCGGCTACCACGAGACAAACTTCTCGATGGCGTACAGTTCGCACATTTCCTGGCAGAACGCGACGTCGCCGGTCCCGATGGAAGTCTACCCGTCTCTGGCGTTCGATAGTCTGTTCGATAACCGAGGTACTCGGCGAAACAAAAGTGTGCTTGACCGGGTGAAAGAACACGCGGCTAGTCTTAGTCGGCAGGCCAGCGCCGGCGACCGATCTAAACTGGACGAGTACCTTACCAGTGTCCGCGAAGTCGAGAAACGGATTGAACGATTGCGCGAGCATCAGGACAAAGCGCTGGAGCGGGCGAAGCATCGGGGCGAGTCGGTGGTCGGGATGACGCGCCCAGACAACGGCCTGCCGGAAGATATTCGAGACCACATGCGTCTGATGTGTGACATCATTGCCCTCGCGTTCCAAACGGACAAAACACGCATCGCGACGCTCTTGCTTTGCCGTGATATTTCAGGGCTGTTCTACCCGTTTCTTGACGTTCGGAACGCGCACCATTCAGCGTCTCATCACGAGCGTACAGACGATTGGGAGCGGGTTTCTCAGTACTATTGCAGCCAGCTTGCATACCTGGCTGGCCGGCTTAACGCGATGCCTGAGGGTGCTGGCACCGTGCTGGACAACTCGTGCTTGATCTTTGTGAATAACATGTGGTCGGGCAGCAAGCACGATTCGACGAAAGTTCCACTGGTTACAGCAGGTGGTCTGGGTGGCACTCTGCAGACAGGGCGAGTTCTCGATTATCTAAAGGCTGGCGACGATAAACGAAAACTCTGCAGCCTCTACTTGTCCATCATGCAGCGAATGGGCCTTGCGGCCAGCGAGTTTGGCGACGCTGATTCGACGCTTGAGAATCTATAGGCCCAGGCTTGCGGAGTACTCGTTTGTCGTGCTGACGCCCAGTTTCGACTGGTCCGTTGCAGACTTACACAGGCTGCGTTGAGGACTTTCGGAATTGCCGCTACGTTTTGTGGCAGCTTGATCAGTAGATTGGATGCCTTTTCAGGAATTATGAAATGCAGCTGTCTCGATGGCTTCCGGTAGCTGTTCTCCTTCTGGTTGGTATCGGAGTCATCTGTGGTTGTGGAAAATCGGGACTTCCGCCTCAGTCGGAATGGACGAAGGTCACCAGCGATGATGGCCGAATGTCAGCGTTGTTTCCGCGACCGCCCAGAACGCAGAGCGAAACAGTTGATTCCGCGATTGGCAAACTCACTATCAAGATGACGATTTACGAAGCCGGAAATGACGCATTCTTGATTAATCATATGACCTATCCGCTTGACCCGTCGCAGTATGACGTTAATGCGGGGCTCGCCGGAGCAGCTCAAGGGGCTGCTCAAAATGTCAAAGGCACCATCCTCGAAGATGATGATCTTGAGGCCTTTGGGTTTCCTGGTAAGTCACTGCTGATCAGCACTCCAGAAGGTGCGTTTGTTCGCGGTCGAATCTTCATCGATCCAGCAGGTCCGACGCTGTTTCAGGCACAGGTTGTCGGGACTCGAGCAGCCGTGGACGGTCCGGATACTGCGGCGTTTCTGGACTCCTTGACGATCAAGTAGCTCAAACGTCACTCAGTCAATGGTGGAAGGCTGTGACCAGTTTTTCCGCCAGCTATTTACCGCCGATTGAGATGACTTGCGACTCAGTTCGAATGATCAATGCACCGTTGCTTACGGCTGGAGTCGCTCGGCTGGGGGAGCTGAGTGCGTTTCGGGCGAGCAATTCGTACTTGTCCGAAGCGGCGAGCACGACGACTTCTCCGTCGAGATCGAGACAGTAGATCTTTCCGCCAACGCAGATTGGTGAGCTGTAGAAGTTGCCGCCGACTCGTTTTTGCCAGACGACCTTGCCAGAGTTACGCTCAACGCAGGTAGCGATACCAGCGTCGCTCCACAGGAACATCCACTCTTTGTAGACAAGCGGTGTTGGTACGTGCGGCGCCTGGCGGATGATTCGATATGCTTCCTCGACAACTACTGTTTTATCGGAAAGCTGCGGCTTGACGACGACCACCTGACGCTCGCCGCCGACTCCTCCGCTGCTGGCTACCACAAGATCACCGGCGATGACCGGTGAACCTAACGCACGTTGCGAAGCACGGCCGAATACATCGATGTGCCAGTTCTGGGCTCCGTTTTGCAGGTCAACGCCGACGATGCCTTCGTAGCAGTGCGAAAAGATTACTTCGGCGGGCCGATCTTTCGGCGTATTGATGCACGGGGTTCCGTAGCAGGCACGTTTACCTTCGCGAGGGATCTTCCAGCGTTCTTTGCCGGACATTCGGTCAACGGCGACGAGGAAACTATCGTTCTTGTGGTCGTGAGCAACGAGCACGATGTCCTGATAAACGATCGGAGATGTTGCACCGCCCTGTCCGTGAAGATATGGACCGAGATCATACTCCCAGACCTGGTCGCCAGCATGGTTGTAGGCAATCAGGGGCGACGACACTTTCGAATGCCAAAGCACGTAGACATGATCTGCGTCCGCAGTCGGTGTGCTCGATGCGAAGCTGTTGTTCTTTTGCTGTTTGTACGGTTCAAACGAGATGTCCTTTCGCCAGAGTTCCTTTCCGTCGGTAACGTTTAGGCACTGAACCGTTCTGGTCATTGCATCGCCGTCAGCACTCGTCACAAATAACCGACTGCCCCAGGAAATCGGTGACGAATGCCCGACGCCAGGTAGTTTCATGGTCCAGTTGTAGCTGTCTTTAGTCCATTCACTTGGGACAGTCGTTGCGTCGCTGACTCCTGCCCCGTTCGGTCCGCGAAAACGATTCCACTCTTCGCTACGAGCTGATGAGATGAGGCAGATGGCTATGTTCAGGGCGATTGCCGGGAACGCGATTTTGAGTTTCACTTTTGGTTTCCAGTCGTCAGTGAGAAGGTGCGTCTCTTTCGAGGTCGATTGTTGAGCCGGTTAGTGACGTGTGCAAGGGCGAGCTGATCATTCGAACGTCGACGGTTGGATACGACGATCATGTCACAGCCAAAGGATTCGGACTTGGAGCCGTTCAGAATCAGGAGAAGTATGTTGTTCATGGCCTCATCCTGCAGGGGTGGCTGGCTAATGAATTGGGTGCTGTGAATGAGGACAACCTGCATCGCGGATCAACCCGCGAAGAAACAGAGCTGATCGTCGCAGCGGAAGTGAAGTTCGCTGCGGGCTGAGCGAGCGGGTTTGATTCGTTATGATCTGCTGATACGTCCCGGTAAGACGCCGGTCGACGTGATAAACCATGGAAGGTACGTCGATCGATGCAAGGCTCGCACGAGACAGATTCTCACGGTCAGAAACTTTTGCCGGATGGAGAAGTTGGTCGGCGCTATCGATGGTTTCCAGGATGGACCATGCTGGGCATTTCCGCGGCTGCCCAGTACATGTCGGCGCCAGGGCAGTCGTATTCGGTGGCTGCTTTCAAGGATCCCATGCAATCGGAGTTGTCAGTTTCAGAAACTGACTTCTCCATGGCTTATGCCTTTGCGACGGTGGTGAGTGCCTGCTTACTGCCCTGCGTCGGGCGGCTGGTTGATCGTTTTGGGGCACGAATCATGCTGCCGATTATTGCGACCGGGCTCGGCTGCGGCTGCTGGATGATGTCGCACGTCGACTCATTGCCGACGCTCTATCTGGGATTCGGGATTGTCCGGAGCCTGGGGCAGGGGGCTCTTTCATTGGTTTCGGTGTGGATCGTCGGGGAATGGTTCGAACGTCGACGAGGCATAGCAACGGCGATGGCCGGACTGGGCGGGGGCCTTTCTGTGATGTCCATTCCACTGATCAACAACTGGTTGATCGAAAATCATGGCTGGCAGACCGCGTGGCAGGGGCTTGCCTGGGGCGTCTGGTTGATGCTGATTCTGCCTGGAATTTTTATTCTAAGGGACCGTCCGGAAGACCTCGACCTGCATCCCGACGGTGTGGACCCAGAAGCGGATTCACGTCGAGTTTCAGATGAGGCTGATCCGGATTCATCCGTTGCGGTCACCGATGAGTCAGATGATGAGTCTGTCGCCGAGCCGAGTTTTGCCACGGGGCCAAAGATCACGTCGATGGAAGATTCCTGGACGGTCCACGAGGTTTTGCGGAACGCGACTTTCTGGAAGCTGCTCTGCGTGCCGGCGACGTCAGGACTTGTTGGTACTGGCCTGGTGTTTCATCAGGTTGAACTTCTGAAACGGCACGGTCTCGACCGTACGGAAGCGCTCTTGATGATGACGCTGCAGGCTGGCTTCGCGACGCTGTTGCAGTTTCCGACTGGGTGGCTGACCGATCGAGTTCCAAGCCGGTTTATCCTCGCGGCAGCAATGATGTTTCTGGCGACGGCTACTTTACTGGTGATCAACATGCCGTTTACCTGGATGGCTGGCGTTTATGCGTTGCTGCTTGGACTGCACGGGAGTGTGATGCGCAGCACGGCAACGGTTGTCTGGATCAACTACTACGGCCGCGCTCATCAGGGGGCAGTTCGGGGAGTTGCCTGGTCAGCGATGATCCTTGCTGCAGCTATGGGTCCGTTGCCGCTGGCGATTTCAAGCGACTACTACGGCGCTTACGAGCCTGCACTCATGGCGTTCCTGGCTCTGCCAATATTCGCGGCAGCGGCAGTCTGGACCGCTCATCCACCACAGCGCGCTGAGTGACACGGCAATTACGCCGTCACAAATTTACGTCGTTTTTGTTTTCGGAGCCGGGGGCCTCAAGGTCGCGGGCGAGGCTGGACGGCGTGAGAGTTCGCGTGAATGACCGGATTTCCGGACAGGTCAACAGGTCGCGAGTGATTGAGCTGTTGACGAGTGTCTCAGCAAATGTGACTGTTGGATAGCATCCGACAGCAATTGAGTGTGGAATCAGGGCAGCCAACTGGTGTCTGGTTGGCTACTCTGTGCTGGACAGCGATATGATCAACTGCCGATGCATTAACGGAAGGTGATTTGCGGTTCGGTTCCGCGGTTAGAATATGTCAGTCAGGGTGTCAGTAATGGCGAAACGACAAAGAGTTCATCCAAAGATTTCGCGACGAACTTCGGTTCAGGCTGGGGCAATTGGTCTCCTCGGATTGGGTATGAACCATGTGGACGGGCTACGGACGGCTCAGGCCTCCGAGCAACCCGCCGGCTTCGGAACTGCCCGCTCGTGTATCTACATCTTTCTTTCTGGAGGCCT
>CALGTK010000045.1 GCA_937904325.1 uncultured Planctomyces sp. | reverse complement strand
ACATGGAGGAAGCCCAATGCGCCAGCTGCCACCGCAAGATCGACCCCATCGGCTTTGGCCTCGAAAACTTCACCGCAGCCGGCAAGTGGCGCAGCAAGGAACACCGATATACCAAGAACAGAAAAGGCCAGATGGTGCCCAGTAAAAAGGGCACACCCATCCACACCTCCGGCGCATTCCACAATGGCCCGGCATTTGCCAATTTTTTTAAACTGCGTGCGTTGATTGCCACCAACCATAAGGATGATTTCGCCCGTGGCTTTACAGAAGCCCTGATCGAGTACGGTCTCGGCCGCCCCTTCGGCTTCACCGATGAAGAACTCGCCAACGAAATCCTGGTCGCCTCAAAAGACAAGCAATACAGCGTCAGCCAATTCATTCACGCCCTCGTCCAAAGCAAGCCGTTTCAATCGAAGTAAGGCGATCGGCAGATGAATTCGTACAAACGGTAGTGGACGAGGTCACGAGGCCCGCCGGTCGAAGGACTCATGACTTCGTCCACTACGGTAATTTTCCTCCGCCGCTCGCCTAATAGTCAGCCCAAAGCATCACAAGGAAACAATTCCATGAAAACCAATCTGACATTCATCATCATTACTGCCTGCCTGACCTTCGCTGCGAACGAACTCGCCGCCCAGGAAAAAAAGGGGGGGATACTTCACGGACGTGTCGAAGCCGTCGACGGAAACACCATTACCGTCAACTACCGCAGGAAAAGCCGGCCTTTCACGCTCCACGACAAGCTGACGATCAACTACGTCAGCTTCCTGAAGGCGAAAAAGGAAATCAAACCGGGCTTCTTCGTTCGCGCACACGTCGATTCCAAGGGGCAATGCCATCAGCTCTGGGTCACGCTTCCCATTCCCAAGGAGAATCTCAAACCCAGCGCTAAAATGCTCACCATGACAGCCGCAGAGTTGCACAAGATGGCCGACCGCAATGGCGACGGCGAGGTTTCCTATGTCGAATACGCCACCGCCATTTACCGCTCACCCAAACATGGTCCGGTCGGGTTTGGGAAGGCAGATAGAAACAAGTCAGGCACACTGAATCTGAAGGAATTCACATCCAAGCTGGAAGGCATCAAGTGGTATCGGATCTCCCGGAAGACGCCCGCCGAGTGGCACGCGGAAGCCGATGCCAATTCCGATGGCGTCCTCAGCAAGAAGGAATTCGTGACTTTCCTTGGCTCCACGGCTCACCTGGATACCTTTTTTAAGAGGGCAGACAAGGACCGCTCCGGCGACCTCTCGGTTGCGGATTTGGCAGGCTTCATCGACTCCATCCTGCGATGATGAAGAACATCCGGCAGTCGACGGCCAAACCTCACCAACTACGAACAACTCCGCACTCTCATCGCTCAACGTCAATCTCGGTGTTTCAATACGCCATACAAAATTCGCAGCTACCTTACTTCGTATGGAGTCAAACAATGAATAACCATCGAATCCAACGCCGTCACCTTCTTCGTGGAACTGGAGCGCTGATCGCGCTGCCTACGCTGGAATCTGTTGGCTTTCGCCGCTTTGCGTCGGCTGCCTCAACAGTTCCCGCCGCCCCTTCCAAACGCTGCGTCTTTCTAAGCAGCGGCTTTGGTGTGACCAAAGAGACCTGGTTTCCTGACCAGGCCCGCACCGGCTCCGACTATGAACTCTCTGAGGGGCTCTCTCCGCTGGCCCGTCACCAGTCCGATATCACCGTGGTGCAGGGATGCGCGAACCAGTTCACCAACGAAGCTCACTGGGGCAGCACGTTCTGGCTCACGGGAGCCAATCGCTATTCCGTGCCCGGCCAGAACATGGCCAACAGCATCTCCGCCGACCAGGTCGTCGCGCAGCATCTGGGCCAGGAAACTCGCTTCTCCTCGATCCAGCTCAACGCCGCCAGTCTTGAGGGTCACGGCCCTGGACTGTCCCTGGCCTGGGACGGGCGCGGCAAACCCGTCGCCGGTCAGGACGATCCGGTTCAGGTTTTCCACAAGCTCTTCTCGCCGGATGACATGCCGCTGGAACAACGACAGGCCGCGATCGCCGAGAACCGCAGCGTCCTGGACGCTGTCCTCACCCAGGCCAGACGCGTGCAGCGCGGCCTCACCAGAACCGATACCGACAAGCTCGACGAATACTTCCAGGGCATTCGCGACATCGAGACGCGTCTTAAAAAGGACGAAGCCTGGCTCGACGTCCCCAAGACCAGGGCTCCCCTCGACGAACCGGAACCCGGCCTGAAGGGGAAGGCCGAGATCGAGATCATGCAGGATCTCATCGTTGCCGCGTTGCAGACGGACAGTACCCGCGCCCTGAGCTATCGCATGCCAGGCCAGAGCCTCCTGCAGAGTCTCGATCTCAAGCCGAGCGCCCACAATGTGAGCCATTACTCACCCGGCGATCGCATGGAGGCCTCCAAGGTGCGCGACAAGGTCCACAGCGAACTGCTGGCCCGCCTGATCGACAAGCTCAAGGCCAGGCAGGAAGCCGACGGGTCGAGCCTCTTCGACCACACCGCCGTGGCATTTGGATCGAACATCAGCTCCATCCATTACCTGACCAATTGCCCGACCGTCCTCACCGGCGGCGGAGCCAACCTGAAACTGGGCCAGCATCTCGTCCTGCCGAAGGACACACCGCTGTGCAATGTGTGGCTGACGATGCTGCAGGGGCTCGGCATCAACACCGAACGACACGGCGACAGCACCGGCATCGTGAAGGAGCTGCAGGCGTAGCGACAAGAAACTGATGTCGCAGCGAAACTCACCAGGCGTTTCGCCGCCTCGCTATGACCGAAAGTCCTGGCGACTTTCGCTACATATTACGGAACTCACAAATGACGCGTTTTCTATTCGGCACTTGCATCGCAGCTTTTTCGCTTTGCGGCTTCGCGCAAGCCGCTCCACCGGAAGCTCGCCTTCCGGAGAAACACCGGGCATTCTTCAAAGCTCACTGTCTCGATTGTCACGACTCCGAGACGCGAGAAGGTAAGGTCGATCTTGAGGCCCTGTCGTTCCGCATTACCACGCTTGAACAAGCCGAACTCTGGCAGAAGGTTCTCAACACGCTGAACTCAGGTGAAATGCCGCCGGAAGATTCTGAGCAGCCGGGCAATACCGAGAAGGCGGATTTCCTGGATGACCTCGCTCGGACAATGGTCACTGCGCGGCAGGCGCTGTCGGATTCAGGCGGGAAGATCACGATGCGACGGCTCAACCGGCGTGAGTACCGCAACACCATCGAACAGTTGACCGGTGTCAAAGTCGATGTCGGCTCACTGCCTACCGACGGCGGCTCGGGAACGTTTGATACTGTCGGAGCATCGCAGTTCATCTCCAGCGATCAGTTCGAGCAGTATCTCAAGCTGAGTCGCCAGGCCATTGATGAAGCCTTCGAGCGGCAGGCGGCTCAGAAGCAACCGTCCCGGGTCTTTCGCGTCGAGCCGGAAAGCACGGTTAACGTGCAGAGCCGCAAGAACATGAAGGCGATGGAGGAAACGTACAAACGCTACCTGCTCTGGAAAGCTGAGGTCGATAAGGCCGCTCTGGCTCCAGAGAACCAGAAGGTCCTCGAGCAGATTCGCGAGAAGTACAAGCTCGATGATCTGACCGACAGCGTCAGGCTCTACCAGAACGCCAATCTTCTGAAGGGCGGACCCGACGCAAAGAAGTTTGGTTTCAGAGACGCGAACCAAGCCTCCTTTTCTTATCAGGGCGGGTACGGTCGTACTTACGCCTACATGAAGCACTACCTCGAGCTACCTCACAGCGATCGAGGTACATACCTGAAACTGGCCTGGGCGATCCAGCGCATCGACGTGACACCCAAACCGGCGAACGTTCCTCCGGGAACCTACAAGCTACGGATTCGAGCTGGGGCAGTTAAGGGTTCCGATCCCTCCCGGCACTTCATCGAAATTGGGCATCCCCAACGCGTCAACAAGGTCCCGGCCGGTTTCGCCAGCAAACCACTTGCCAGCCTGCAGGTCACAGGCACGGAAGACAACCCGCAGATCATCGAGACCACACTCGTGATTGGCTCGAAGACGCAACGCGAGTTCGGCATTCAGGAACGCCGCCCTGAGGGCAACCAAAAGGCCCTCAGCAGAGAATTCTATGCCTACAAACGTGAGAACGGTTACGGCACGCCGCCCGCTATCTGGGTCGATTGGATCGAATTGGAAGGTCCCTTGTCCAATGCAAAGGTGGCGGGACCCAAGACCCATCGCGTCGAACCGGAAAACACGGTCAACGTAAAGAACCTGGAAATTATCAAGAGATTGGAAGACACCTATAAGAAGAAATGGCTCCCCTGGAAAGAAGGGGTCGACAAGGCCGCCGATGCTCCTGTGAACCAGGAAATTGTGGCAGCCCTTCGGAGGAAGCACCCGGATTATGATTCCAATCCTACTCTCAAGTATAAAAAGGCTGGTCTTCTGAAAGGAGCACCCGATCCTCGCGACTATGGCGGCAGCGATCCA
>CALGTK010000044.1 GCA_937904325.1 uncultured Planctomyces sp. | reverse complement strand
AGTAAGAGGTGACGCATGTGGACGTGCGAAACTTGTGGTGAGAATATCGACGACAAATTTGACACGTGCTGGAAGTGCGCTGGTCAATATGTTGGCGAAATCGATCCCGAAGGGTCACTGCCGGACGTACAGCAATTATCAGAAATCGACATCCCACTGGTGACAACTCCAAATGTGCCGGGATTCCGACTTGTAAACTCTGTGGGAATCGTGTGTGGCGAGGCAATTATTGGTGCAAACATCTTCAGCGATATGCTGGCGGGAATCGTCGACATTGTTGGCGGCCGCTCATTGTCGTACGAAGGAAAACTACAATCAGCGCGCCAAATCGCGCTTGCGGAAATGGCGCAACAAGCAAAGGACCGCGGCGCAAACGCCATCATTGGAGTCCACGTCGATTATGAGACTCTCCGCGGGACAATGCTGATGGTCTGTACGACAGGCACGGGTGTCGTTGTTGAAGCCGAATCGACTTGAATCAACCAGGAAACGCAAACTACATAACAACCAATTGCACCGGAGCCGCCGTCCGCGTCGACTTCGTATTTCACATCAACCTCGGCGGCCCGGTGATGCGTGACGTTATCTAACAAGAAACCTAAAAGAGTGGATGATGAAGATGACTGAAACAGAACAGATCGACAACCTGAAGAGAGAGTTGACGAGATGTAAGGAAGCGCCGTGAGAATAGCCTCTCATTGCTTTCTACGATCATCGGCGCATGCGCTATCGGTTACTATTGTTTCAATGATTCACATTTATCTTTCTTGATCGGGGGGATCATAGGGTTAACGATGGGGTCATTTGTTTGGGGCAGCTTGCGTATTACATACAAACAGCTGTCAAAGGTATACGAAGCAGAACTCGATACGGCAAAGACAAACCAGTAATGGGATTCAGATAACAATGCCATGCAGCGGGACGCGGACAGCCGCGCCGGTGATGGCAGACGTTATGCAGCTACCGGTAGTCAGTCTGCAATAGAACGATTGAACGACGAGAAGCATCATGGAACACGTCCTGGTATCCGTAACCATTCTCTTTGCAACCGTTTCACTGGTGGGAGCCATTATCTGGCTGGTTCGCCACTTCGAGAAGAAACGAACGGAAGCCCTGCACGCGGTCGCCACCGATATCGGTCTGGATTTTTCGCCGACAAAGGATGATGCATTGCTTGCGAAAATGAACGCGTTCTCCCTCTTCAACAAGGGGCGTAGCCGCAAAATGAAAAACGTGATGACAACCAGGACGGACATCGCACGCATCACGATCTTCGACTACCAATACACCACTGGCGGCGGGGACAACTCGCGTACATATCGCCATACCGTTGTTTCAATAGAGTCAGACGCGTTGAGCCTCCCAAGTTTTGCTTTGCGTCCAGAAGGCGTGATTCAAAAAGTCGGTGCTGCACTTGGCATGCAGGATATTGACTTCGAGGGCCACCCTGAGTTCTCGAACTCGTTTGTGCTCACAGGAGATGACGAACAGTCGGTCCGAAAGTTTTTCGATGCCGAATTGCTGGAGTCGCTCGCGCAGCAGCGGAAGGGAATCTGCGTCGAAAGTACACCCGGACTTCTCATATATCATTGCGGCGGTCGCAGGAAGCCTGAAGAAGTCCACGAATTGATGAATGAAGCGAGGACGGTCCACTCAGTATTTGCCGCGCGATTGTCGCGGATGTCTTCAACATCGCTCTAACCCGTGAAGGTATCACTGCATAACAATACACCGGAGTTGCCGTCCGGGCCGAATCTGAAATCAACGTCGCTGGCGGCAACCCGGTGATTGTGGTCGCTATGCCGCAAAGACTGTTTTCCTTTGATCCAACATCATGGTCCCAGCGTTCGCTTTGACCTCGCAGTGAAATTAAACCGTCAGTTGCGGATGAATCAGTAATGAATGTTGAACACAATACTGAAATGACGTGCCCTGAATGCGGAACCTTAGTGGCTTCCGC
Organism: uncultured Planctomyces sp.; assembly: GCA_937904325.1. Classification (GTDB taxonomy): domain Bacteria; phylum Planctomycetota; class Planctomycetia; order Planctomycetales; family Planctomycetaceae; genus JABMPE01. The sequence continues at coordinate 2,965 of CALGTK010000044.1, read as the reverse complement.
ATCCGGGCGTTGGGTGCCGTACATTGTCGTGCTGCTCAGTATTGCAATCGCAGTTATCGGTGCAATTGCAGTTGGCATGTTCTCCAATTGACCTGGCACGAAGGCAACATAACAAAACGTGGCACCCGAGTCGCGAAGTCGGGCGAAAATGAAATTGAGAATCACTTGTCGCGGCCGGGCAAACCGGGTCGTTAGGTTAGGGCGATATGAGCACACCCGAGATTGACCCAGAACTCCACAGGAAGGTCGCAAGCCTCACAGCGGCGGATTTCATATGGCGTAAGCGAACGAATCGGTCACTTGCGGTTTGGCTAATCGCTGGCAGTGTCGTGGGGGTTGGAACATGGTTCACTCAAAAGCCAATCGATCGCGACGAAACTATGTTTTGGGGCGTTTTTGCATTGGGATTCGCTACCTGGTTCTTCGGTTGCATGCTCAATCGCATGCTATTCCCCAAGCCCGACATCAAGTGCCCACAGTGTGGCAATGACTGGACGTTGAGCGAGGAGTATCCGATTAATTTACTCACATGGAAATGTTGCCCTGGCTGTGGATTGAAGATGAATGATGAAGCTGGTTGGCCCGAAAATTCCTCACCAGGCAATGCACCGGAGCGGGCTACCGGTTCGGTGCTTTGACTTTTTTGGGTCAATGACGGTTTTCGATGGTTCCAAGCTCATCGGCGCTGGCCCGCCTGCCTGGTGATCTTGGTCGTTATGCCGCAGAAGGAAAGGTGACTATGTCTGAAAACGAACCCAACGGTGGATCGACAGCCGAGAATGAAGCACTGCGTCAGATCGCAGCAGAACTTAAGCGACTCAATGATTGTTTTGAGCCTGTACCGTGTACACGCTCGAAACGGGCCGGCCGGTAGGCTACGGCTTGGTAGGACTGGTGTTCCTCATCCTGGGAGCGTCAGTTGACGTTGCGTCGGGTGGATTTCTACTAATCGTCGGCGCGATCTTCTTTGTCGCGCAAGCGATAGTGGGGTTCAGGCTCAAGAAGTGACAAAAGTAATCGACAAAACGGAATCGTCTCCGGCCATGTCTCAAAATTAAAGGTCGGGCTAACCAATGTGGACTCAACCAGAAAACATCGCGCGGCATAACAAAACGCTCATCCGGAGCGGTGGTTGGACGCGTGTTCAGAATCCGAAAATCACTGGCCACCGCCCGGTGAACGGGGTCGTTAGCCCGCACCGGTAAAACAGTCTGCTTAACCTCAACTACCGGACTTTGACCCAACGCCCTCAATGGATTGCGAGTCGACCAGGAAATCCCGATGACAGCAATTGATGATTCACAAAAGAGCGGCGACAACGAACCGTCACAGGTGGTGAGAGCTTCACCGTTTACTATTGCCGCATACGTCACATTGCTCGCAGATGCGTACCTCGTTCTCGCATCGCTGGCCAGCAGAATGATGCAAGAAGCTTACGCTTCGTACCTGCTGCCGTTTAGCGGAGACAAGAATTCAGACGAACCGCACTTTATGGTCCTGATCATCGCGACGTGGACCGCCGTTCTTGCAATGGGATGCCTGTCGTCACGTCGAAGGTCTTCTGAAGACAATTATTCTGCGGCAGTTGTCTGGATCGTTCTGGTCCTTGCTATCCCATGGCTTTTCGTTCTGATACCAACCACGCTGACCACACTGAACTGGGCGAAACAGTTGTTCTTATATGGTCCGTAACGTCTGAGCCGCGGGCTAACAATCACATACACCGGAGCGGCCGGCGGGTGCGTATTCTGAAATCTACGTCGCTGGGCCAGCACGGTGATGTGCGTCGTTAGGGAGACAAATGAAACATACGCTCGTTGCTGTAGTCTTGTCCTGTCAAACAGCACTGCTTGCTGGTTGTGGCGAGGTCAGTTCTGACAAGGGTGCTATATCAAAAACCCAATCGGAGACTTCAACCTTGCCGACAGTGGGCGAGGCTTCCCAGAAGCCTCAGGCGCAGCATGAAGCCAAAGTTTTTTATGCGTGGGCGAGGGCGGATCAGGTTCTCTTGCGAACCCTAAACCCGTTGACACGACACAAGCGTATTACGGATTCGACGGTGAGAAATGCGGGTCGACTTCCACAACCAGGACCGGCCAGAGTAAAGCGGCCGTTTTCAGAATTCCACGTCACTCGCCACAACCGGTTTACGCTAAACGTTATGACCCTACCGCAACAAATGAGCACGATTGCAGACCTCAGGGGTGCCGAACACGGGTGGCGCGTCGATCAAGTTCCAGCCGTACTCGATCTTGCCTCGCAGAACTCTCTAGCTTCTCTCGGCGGGCAATTCCAGTTTCGATTGCCAGACGGATCAACCTGTGAGATGTACTGGTTGTCGGCTGACAGCACCGAGCGACAACCAAACGAAATCCGGGACACTTATGTCATGCATTCGGTTGGCGAGGTGTGAGGCACGTTCAATAAGATTTGCAAACAAACCGATTTTGAAAAACGCGGGCGTGAGCGGGATGTAGTTCGCGAGATGAGCCGATTAGACGACGTTTCGCTACTTGATTGGCTATACTTCGTTGCCTGATTTTGTTGCCCCCGAGGATTGATTGCGTCCCGTACTCAAACGTCCCCATCGCGTCATCACAAACGGATGAGCCGGAAAAGCCGGGCTGGCTCGCTTTGCTCGTTCACGTCAACTCCCGGCCCGGTTATCCAGAACGTTCGGTCGGAGGAAGCACGATTCCACATGCACTATCGAGTTATTGGCACCGATGAGGGCACTGGCAACCCTCGCGAGTTACTGGTGGATGCTGAGAGCGCCGGCGAGGCCATCGATCAAGCGCGCGGCCAGGCCGTGCGCGTTCGGTCTGTCACGGAGATGACCGAGAAGGACGCGACGCCGCATTGTCTCCGCTGCGGGTCGGCCAAAGTCATCCCGCGGGTGTGGGTCCTGGACCGTGACGAGGGCTTTGACGAGATTGCTGATTGGTTTGAGACGCTGGCCAAGGCA
>CALGTK010000043.1 GCA_937904325.1 uncultured Planctomyces sp. | reverse complement strand
AACCTGCTCCGGAGACATGAAGCGGGCCGTGCCGAGCATCTGTCCAGGCATCGTGAGTCGGATTTCGTCTTCATCCGGTTCGTCGACTCGTGCAAGACCCATATCGAGGACTTTGACGCGGCCCGTCAACTTGTCGCGAAGTAGATTAGACGGCTTGATGTCTCTATGAATGACGCCTTTCTGATGGGCATAATCGAGACCGCGTGCGGCCTCAAGGGTGCTCCGGACGCACTCGTCAACAGACAGCGGACCCTTTCGCTTGACTCGAGCGAGCATGTTCTCGCCCTCGACATATTCCATGACGAGGTATCGGATGCGATTGATTTTTCCCGCTTCGTAAGCGCGTACGATATTCGGGTGTTTCAGTCGGGCGACGGCTCTCGCTTCTTTTTTAAAGCGTTCGATTAAGCGACGATTCTTGACGGCATCGGCCGACAGAACTTTGACCGCGACCAGTTTGCCGGTTGGGCGATGGCATGCTTTGAATACCTGCCCCATGCCTCCTGAGCCGATTTTTTCCATGACGACGTATTCGCCAAATACCAGATTCTTCGTCTTACCTTTCAAGACGGCTCCGGCTTGAAGTTTCGTCAGATGATTCTGACGCACAAGCTCGCGTGCGAACCCCTCGGCAGACTTAACGTCCGGACGATCGCCTATCGAATCGTGGATCGTACAGATCTCTTCGTCTGACAGGAGATTGCTCTCCGTCAGATTCTGGAGAAGCTCCTTGATACTGATGCTCATGAGTGACGATCAGGTCGACGGGCGTATCGGGGAAACGCTGACGTGCAAACAACGCTGTGTGCAGTTTTGTGACTGGCTGCGAGAACGGAAGAACTCAGTCTAACTTAAATTATCGAATTTCGCACGATCCGAAATTATGTTCAAACATGACTCGAAAACGCTACGGCCCGTAATTGTCAACATGATTTCACCTTGTCGCATGTTTGCCAGGTTACGCAGGGTGTCGGTGTTAGCGGTACGTGGAGAACTGGTGAGGTCACTTTGACTTCTCACTTTAGCCTGCCGTTTCAGGCTCGTCGACGGCTTTCTATTGTTCATCGTGCGATGTGCGGCGAATTCTCGGATGATTAGATTTAGACAGTTTACATCGATTTCGCGTCAATTACTTACTTTGCGGATCAGCAGGCAGGACAGTCGTTGATAACGGAGCAACGAGCCTTCACTCTTTGATAGAGTGAGCTTTTGATTTGTCTGAGATGGTTACGTTTTGATTGGATGCGAACGTCGAATGAAAATTTCCATTGTGAAAGTAGGAGGCAGCCTCCTGACGCTTCCAGATCTGGCCATGCGTTTACGAAAAATGTTCGCCGCGTTGGATGCCGATCGGATTTTTGTGGTTGCGGGCGGTGGTGAAGCCGCGCGACTTGTCCGTAACTGGGACTTGATCCATCAACTTGACGAAGAAGCGGCGCATTGGCTGGCAATCGAATCGATGTCTCTCACGGCAGCACTTCTGGCGAACCTGCTTGCTGACGCGGATTTGGTGGTTGATCACCGATCGGCTGACAACAATGTATTGAAGGGTGGGGTCTCGATTCTTGTGCCACGATCAATTCTGGATGAGTTGCATCACGATACGCGGGAGTCGCTTCCTGTCGGATGGGATTGTACTTCCGATTCGATTGCTGGCTGGATTGCGACCCAATGGAAAGTGGACTCGATCGTGCTTGCCAAGTCGGTCGATGTGCCACGCGAATCCTCGACTCCGTCAGAGTCGGAACCAACCGCGGTCGACGCAAACTTCAACTCGATCATTAAAGGTCAGCTACCAGTTTACTGGTGTAACGTGCGAGCGAATCCCGAGTCGGTCGTGTTGTGGAAATCGGGCTCACATGAAACTGCTGCTGACTGTTGATTCGTCCCTTGTCGTTGCTCAAGATCAGTTATGGAACGACGGCGATTACCGCAACTGCGACATCACTCGCTCCCGCTTTTCGAAGCACTTTCGCAAGTTCGTTGGAAGTTGTTCCTGTCGTCAGGATGTCGTCTACGATGAGGACTCGCTGGCCCTTCAGCTTGTGTTTAGTCTGCACAGCATAAGCCTGCTTGAGATTTGTGAGCCGTTTTGCCCGAGGCAGGCTGGATTGATCGATTGTCCGGCGTGTTTTTCGCACCAGACGCTCGTCACACAGACATTTTAATTGCTCGCCAAACACCTCAGCTATTGTCAGGGCCTGGTGGTGAGGACGGGTAAACCAGTGCAGCCAGTATTGCGGAACCGGCACGATGATGTCCGGAGCAAATTCTGCCAGTTCTTGCTGAAGCTTCTGACAAAGTAACGCAGCCATCGCCCCGGCCAGAGCCTCAGCGCCTCTTGATTTTCCTCGAATACAAGCGGTTCGCAAAGAGTCGTCATAGACACCGAGTCGAATCACCTGGGAAAATCGATAGTCACGATGTCTACATTCCGAGCAGCCATCCTGAGTGTCGACATGCGGACCGACAGGCATGCCACATCTAAAACACGGCGAGCGTTCGTCACTCGTGAATTGTTTCCGGCAACGACCACATAACGATATTCCGTCGACCGTGGCTTCAAAATCATTCTGCAGGTCTCGTGTGCAGAAGGCGCAGGCTGGCGGTAGCGCGAAATCGATAATCGAAGACGCTGAGAGTCGCAGTATGTTCTGAGTGCTCGATCGAGACTCAATCATTGGTTCGTTTGGTTTCAGCATTACGGTGTTGAGTCAGGATGCAATCGGATCGTCTTCAGGCAAGCTGTCGACACACTCTTTGATGAGTTCCTCGATCCGAATGCCGTCGGCCATGCCGTCATAATTCAGGAGAACTCGGTGTTGTAGCACTTCGGCAGCGAATCGCCGGATATCTTGAAACGCGACGTGAGCACGTCCTGATGTGAGTGCCCGCACGCGGGCAGCTTTGATGAGTGCCTGGGCTGCACGCGGGCTTGCGCCCCAGCGTACAAACTGTCGGACTCGCTCTGTCGCGATGTCTGACTTCGGGTGTGTGGTCAGGACCAAACGCACCGCGTAATCGCGGATAGCGTCTGCAACGACAACCTTGTCCAGACACTGGCGAAGTTGCAAAATAGATTTCGCGTCGATGATGCTTGAAAGCTCGTGACGTTGCTGAAGGATGGTCCGCTCGACAATCCGATTCAGATCGTAGCGATTGGGGTACGGGACAAGGATTTTGAAAAGAAATCGATCAAGCTGTGCTTCAGGAAGCGGAAATGTCCCTTCCTGTTCGATGGGATTCTGCGTTGCCAGCACAAAGAACGGTTGCAATAACGTCCTCTTAGTCCCGGCGACGGTGACCGTGCCTTCCTGCATGGTCTCCAGGAGTGCTGACTGAGTTTTGGGAGTTGCTCGGTTGATCTCGTCGGCAAGTAAAAGTTGAGTAAAGATCGGACCTTCACGAAATTCGACGCTGTAGCGTCCCTGATCATCGGTCGACATTACGTTCGTGCCAAGAATGTCTGCTGGCATGAGGTCCGGCGTGAATTGAATTCGGCGGAATTCCAGGTCCAGCACCTGCGACACGGCTTTAGCGAGTTCTGTCTTGCCGAGTCCTGGAACTCCTTCCAGCAAAACGTTTCCACCGCAGATTAACGCGGTCAGCGTTGACTCAACAACGTGATCCTGCCCAACGATGGTCCTGGCAATCGAGTCGCGCAGAAGGTCGAACGTATCGCGAAAGGTCTTTGTTTCGGTCAGTTGTTCTTCGTGGCTTGTCATTCAGAGTTTTCTTTCAGAAACATCATTGCGATGCTTGAATGCAGCAGGATGCCATGAGAGGTTGTGATATTGGACAGCTCTGCAGGTTGGAGCAAGCCTCCATGCTAATTTGAGTCTGATGCGGATTGGCTATCGCCGTCAGTTTGCTGCTGACGCTTGATTGCAAGCAATTTTGCAAGTGTGGTGTCGGGCTGTGTCGTCTTCGTTGAACTGGCTTCTGGGGTGCTGGGCCTGACTGGCAACTGTTGTCCAGGGGACGCGTTCCGTGGCTGCTTTGAAGATGCTTTGTCGGTCTGCGTTTGTGTCGTCGATACCGCTCGCGCGGCGTCCAGTTGGGCGACCGTTTCTTGCTTCGTTTCAAGAAGCGACTCGAGCGTGGTTTGTTGGTCCTGTTTGTCGCGACTTCGAAACACCAGTCTGCTTATATTTGTCCAGTCGAAGTGGATTCGTCGGACGGCGACGTCAATTGGCAGCAACATTGCCAGAAAAATCAGCAACCAGTCGAATATCGGCCGAGTAGAGGACCTGGGAAGTCGCTCGCCAAAGACTGACTCGGATGGACTATCGCTTTGTAGAATTTTCCCTTCGGTTTTTTCCTGAATTTCTTTCAGCATGATCGGGTTGGATCGGAACCGGAGATATTCTGCAGAGTACGACACGATGAATCCTCCCGTCACTGATTCAGTTCGATCGTTGCCGGTTCCCTGAACGATAACCTGGTACTTTCCCTGGTTTGGGAGTGGTAAACGAGTTTCGTAACGCCGGGGGGCAATCTGATGAAGACGCAGTGTTTCGGAGAAGTCATCCGGCCCGTTGATGATCACGGATAATTCGGTGAAGCTTCCTTTGAGATCGTGTGATGCTTCGGCGAAGTCTTCCGCAACGATGACTGCTTCGCTACCGGCGAAGTGTGTCCAGAGTCGAAGCTGCGTCGGTTTTCTGACTCGAGAAAGACTTGTCAGTAGTTGCGACACGATTGAATCGAACTTGTCCCACGTTACCCAGTCGCGCCCCCATCTCGTTGTGAGGTCGGAAGTAAATGCGGACGTTGTCCCGAGTCCGTACTTCCATCTTGCTAATAGTGGAGCGGGTGGAGTGTCTGAAAGTGCCTCGTTAGATTCATCGATCGGTGCAAGCAGCACTGACTCCGCACGAGGCTTCAACGAAGTGAGAATATGACCATGAAGAGGTGGTGAGTTTCGCAAACTGAGCAGTAGTAATGAAGGAGTCCCGGGCTGCGGCGAGATTGTGCCTTCCTGAATCATCGAACGTTTCAGAGTCCTTGCTTCTTTAACAAAGATGGACGGAAGTTCTGCCGGGTTGTCGGGTGTGTAGGCTGTCCCGCCCGTGGCATCGGCGATGCGTTTCATTGATGTTCTGTCGGACTCGCCGTGCGGAGAGACGGTGACTGTCGACACCGCAATTTTTTCCTGTAGAAACTTTTCAAGTAGATTGTCCGTTGGCGCTGAAGGATCCCCATCTGAAATTATGACCATTCGTCGGATCGTTGCATCGGATTGTGCCAGCCCGGCCAGTCCCATTTCCATCGTTGTTGCAAACGTCGGCATGTCACCAATGCGGGCACGATTAACGAGCGTCACCAAACGCGGGAAGTTGGCAGCGGGCGTCAGACGAAACAGCCACTGCTCGGCGTTCGTTCCGTTGTCAAAGAGAAGGACCCCCACTTCGTCGTGTCCTGACAGGACGCGAATGGCCTGATTGGTGATCCTTTTTCCCCACGTGTTGCCGTCGGCGAATTCGCACGTGTGAAGAATGATGACCAATGCTCCCTTCTGCAGAAGTTCCTGTTGTTCGATGTCCATTGAGACTGGCAGGATTTCTTCGACCGGACTCCGGTGGTAGCCACCCGGACCAAAGCTCTCAGGGCCACCAACCATCAGGAAGCCGATCCCCACGTCGCGGACTGCGTTTTGCAAAGCTCTCAGTTGAGCAGGTACAAAAGCATTCACCGGGACATTGACAAAGATGACGATATCGTACGGCATCAACGCCAGCGTGCTGTCGGGAAAGCCGTACGCGGTTTTTTGCTCGACGATACGCCCGTCTCTTTTGATCGAGTCGAAAAGTGGTTGCCATTCGCGGGGATCGCCACCCGGAGCAGTCACGATTAAAACTCGGCCAGTGCCCTCAACGAATAGAAAGTTCTCCGCGGTGTTGTTCTGAGAAAGGTTGTCTTCTCCGTCAGCAAGTTCGATGGCTGCCTGGTACTCGTAGTAGCCTGGTTTGTCGACTCGGATCGGCAGCGAGAACTGATTCAGTCCGGATTTCAAGTTCACGGTGTTGCTTGCGAGGATTCTGCCATTTTCACGTAGAACGAGCTTGCCGACGGTTTCGCCAAGCGACGACACCAGCACCGACGCTTCATAATCCTGTTCCAGGTTCGCCTGTTGAGGCAGTTCCAGTTGCTCCACCCAGACTTCGTTTTCGTAGCGATAGTTGACGGGCAGGACATCGACGACAATGCTTCGTGAACTCAACTCGTCAAGACGTTTTGCAACGTTACCTTCGGTCGATGTTCCGTCAGAAATGAGAACGATTCTTCCGTTATTTTCAGCAGGAATCATCGCCCCCGATAGCGAGAGTGCCTCCGCCAGATCGGTCGCGTCCCGGCGAACCTGCGAAGTAACAACGCCGTCGAAGGGGAACGTGATGCGGGGCGGTAGTTCGACAACAGCCTCGGCCCCGAAAAGGACGAGCCCGGCTTCGTCCATTGCCGGTTTCTCTGACACTTGCCGTGCGACGAATTCCAACGCTGAATCAACAGCCTGTTGTCCGATGGAGTCTGACACGTCGACCGCGTAGACGACTGACAGGATTTCGCGCGTCCGAACAGCCCTCGGTTCAGCAAGTACAACGATGAAGCCGGCGGCCATCACGAAGCGAATCCACAACGCCGTTTGTGCTCGCACCGGTGACAGACCGGTCGCACCTGCCAGAAATAACCACCACAACCACAGAATGACTGCGGTCAGGAAAAACGCTTCCGGCCGAACGAACAGTACTTTGTTGAGAGTTTCCAACAGGAAACAACTGCCGCCGAACATCGTCAGGAACAGCACCAGCGACAGAGTGTCGCGTACTTGAACCGGCCGGTGTGGTGCCGGAAATACGGCGAGAAAGCTGCCGAAGAGTCTCAACGATGCAGCTCCACAAGACGTCGGTTTCCAGTATCGGCCACGACAATCCGGCCACTTTGATCAACGGCAAGGCCCCACGGCGTTGAGAATTGACCGATATTGTGTCCGGATGTCCCGTAAGTCCCCAGTGTCATTCCTTGAAGGTTCAACCGTGTCACTCGATTGCCGCCATATTCGATGGCAAATAGATCCTCTTTTGGGCCGCCGACCAGGTCATAAGGGTAGTGTAATTGAGGGATGCCGGCTTCTTCACCGAGGATTCTGACAAAGCGACCGTCATCTTGAAAAACCTGAATTCGATTGTTGATCGCATCGGCCACGTAAATCGAGCCGTCCTTCCAAACGACTCCCATGGGGCGTTGAAACTGTCCGTCGCCCGTGCCGAATCCTCCGAATACAGCGAGCGAGTTCCCGTTTACGTCAAACTTCTGCACGCGATCGTTGCCGCCATATTCGCAAACGTAGTAATTCCCCACTGCATCCTGAGTAAGCGACGAAAGGTAAATGAACTGCCCCGATTCGGAACCATGCTCGCCGTGCATTGAGAGAACTTTGCCCTTACGGTTGAAGAAAACGACGCGGTGATAGTGGGTGTCTGCCACGGCGATTCGCCCGTCGTGAAACAGGCAGATGCCTTCGGGTTTTCCTGTTGTGTACTCAGGCATGAACCAATGACGGTTCAGTTTACCGTCAACACTGAATACGAGAATCCGGCCTGCATCGTCGAGTACAAAGAGATCTCCGTTTGTGTCGAAAGCTAGTCCTCGTGGTGCAGGTATCTTTGCACCGGCCGCTGGCATTGCCCAGTGGTTGACCTGCTCGACGAGCAGTACCGGAGATGCCGGAGCGGTCGCGTCGCATCCTGCAGTGGCCAGAACGAAGCTCAACGACAGCAACTTGTGCAATGAACAAGGATGACGTCCACGTTGCGGCATTGCTGGTCGGTATCTCCGCACGAAAGTGTATGATGAGAAGTTCACTTCAATGTGAGGCGTCCAGATTCGGGCTTCACACAGGGTATTCAAACTGTCTCGGGCCATTGAAGGAAGTGTACGGGCGTGGGAGCTTCTGAATTGTGCATGGCCTGATTAGAGTTCTGTTGATACCAGCGAGTTTTGATGCATTTAATCAACCATGACGAAGGTCCCGGAAATTCATGAATCATAACGATCGCTCATCAAACTTAGAGCGGCGTGAATTTCTTAATTTGTCGGCTGCTGCTGCGTTGCTGGCGATGGTTAGCGATACGGCTTCGGCTGAGGTTGTCGCGTCAGAGATGACAATTGTCGATGACTTTGCAAGAGACGATTCGTTGTACCACGGCGACGACTGGGAATCGTTAAATCCGGGTTACTTGCAGATCAAGGACGGATCGCTGCGTCGGCGACTGACGAATTACGGAGACCGTGCAAGGCGGACGGGATTCCCGTTTCACTACGAAACGCATAAGAAGACGGTGATGTCGGTCGACTACGCCCCGTCGCTTTTTCCCGGTGCAATTTATCGCCGTGATTGGAATCTGACAGGCAACTATGCGGTTCTGATTTCGGCGACGGTGAGAAATGTTACAGGAGTGTCGGCAGAGGGCGACGACCCGAACTGGAAGATGTTCCAGGCTGGCGACGGTCAAATGGGAATTGCGTTTGGCGCAAAGACTCAGTTCGACAGTTATGGAGCAGGCAACAAAGCCTGGAAAGCTATCTGAGTAACACTGTACAGCTCAGCATCCAGTCGCACACTGGAAGAGCGAGCGGACCTGCTGCGGTGAAAGGGCGAAAGAAGGTCAGTCGTGCGCTTCAAAAACTGGCAGCGGGCGACCGGATATCTTTGTTGTTGCGGGTTTCCGGGAAAGCTGCGAACGCGGCGACTGTGACTGTTTCGCTAGTGAGTGACAAAGGGCAAACCGTCAGTAGTGTTTCGGCGGAGCGAGTTCCTCGGAACCAGATCGAAGGCTGGTTCGGCATCGTTGGAAAGGGGCTGCTCGACTTCGAGGTGAACACTGTCCTGCTGAGTCCAGAATCTAACTTACGCAGTACCGCTCCACAGAATGAATGCCTGAACTGCTACGCGATCGGTTCGACACTAAAACAGGAAGCCGAAAAATGGACAGTTCAATTTGTCGGCATGTTCCGCAACGATGGACGGAAGGCCGAGATTCGTGTTGCCGACTTACCTGACCCGCAAGGTGGTTGGAGCAAGGTTCCATTTGCTGGCTCAGCCAGCATTGTCAACAACGAATTCCGTCGAAACACAGCCGCGATTTACGTTACGTTGCCGAAGTCGCCTGCTGAAACGACGTTGTACTACACCGTGTGGAAAGACGGGATCGACGGCACTGTGGATGCCAGAGTCGGAACTGATTCAACGGGACCCGGGACAGAGATGGTTGGTGATGTTCCGTCGAGTGGGCAGAACGTTGGGCGTTTGCCGCAGTTGATCGCTCCGTATCGTCTTTGCGGATTAAGCTGCCACGCCATCAACCGTGGCGTCGCCGATCCGTTCAGAAAGAATCGAACGACAGGCAAGGACGGTGACTACATGCGGCGAAACTTTCAGATCGTTCAGCACCTGATCAGCGGTGAGGAACAAGTTGATCCGACGGCGAATTCGACGAAGTGGCGGCAATGGCGAATGCCGAACCGGGATTTTTCATTGCTGGTGCTCGACTCGCGCCTGTGGCGAACGAGTCAGGACACGAAAATGTGGGATGACGAAGGCTGGGGACACATCAATACGTAGTACGATCGAGCGGACTCGACGCGAGCTTTGCTCGACGAAGAACAGTTTGCGTGGCTGCAGGAAGTCATCCGCACAGATTCTTCACCGTTGATTTGTCTGACGGGTATCAACGGCCTGCACACGGTGTGGACTAGCGGCAAAAAATACAGCAACACGGAAGATGACTTCAGACAGCGAGATCGAGTTGCAGCCGACTATGCAGGCTGGGTAGCTGCAGGTTCGGATGGAGTGATCGAACTACTGGGTTCTCGCGACGGGATCGTTAGCGTTTATGATGACGTTCACAACGGAGCCATTCTCAAGAATACAAAACATCGACTCTATGAATGCTCTTTCGGCCCCATCGGCAGGACGGAGGGCAGAGCGGCGATCTCGGGCTTTGGTCCAGCGATGAAGGACTATGACGGTCGAGATATGTTGGTCAAAGCGCTTTACCACATGGCGTATGGAACACCGGAACTGCAACCTCGAACCGGGCCGATGTACTGGAATTTTATGGAAATGGAATTTGATCCACGAAAAGTTGATCCTGCGTTCGGTCTGAGAATCCGCAACCTCGTCGATGAGCCGATTGCCGAGCCGCGGATGTTTTGTGACCGATACTGCATCCCAGACCGGCCGAGTGCCCACCAGCCTGCTTCTGGAACTGAAACTGGTTCCGAATGCTGACGTGCTTGTCGCTTTGTCGAACGGACATCAGTTACGAGGAACCCGTACGGACAGTGATGGGAAACTGACACAACGCACGCTGGTAGATGTTCCATCTGAAACGCTGGTTCTCATAACTGCGCACTATTGAAAATGAGGCTGAAGCAAAGCTGGTCCGAACGGTTCCAGTGTAGGTGCCGGTTCGTCGTTGCTCCCATTTAAATGCCGCGATGCCTCAGACCGCTGCTGGATGATTGGAATCCGGCTGTGAGAAAGTCAGGTGCGAGATCGGAATCCTGGGCGGGATGACCGTCGATTGTTGCCAGTAGAATCTGACCATGGTTGCCAGCAAGTTCGGCGATGGCGGCGGCCAGATCTTTCGGTATTGCTGGTAGATCGGACGTCTTGTGCCTAAACGTCGTCAGCGAGTCGTAGCCGCGGTTCAAATAGCCGATGGCCAATCCGCCTCGGATTAAGACGAGGGCTCCCGATGTTCGTTGCGGTTTTATTGCCTTGCTTCCCGCCACACTGGGCCACGGGATGACACTGCCAAACGGGTTGGCAGGATCGACTGCCGAGATGGCGATTGATTTTGTACTGCCCACGTTTTCTTGGGATGCAAGGTTTCGCAGTCGTTCGTCAGCACCCGGAGCAGCGAACTGCGCCGCCCCCAATCCATCAATGAAGTATCCACGTCGGATTTTTCCCGAATCCTCCAACGCTCGCAAAATTGGATAAATTGCGGAGAATCCTCCAGGAATATTTTCGGCCGCGACGGATTCCCGCGTCACGATGCCCATTCGGTCAAGAATCTGCTGGGCTTGTTCCATCCTTCGTTCGGTCGGAGAAAATGCGTCTTTATCGGGAGTGCTAAGCAGAGACCAGCGTCCTTCGGTGCCAGGCAGAAGTGTCGCCCGTTGAGATCTTGCTCGGACTGATCTTCGCGAAGAAATCCGTCGCCCCGTCGGAGTTTGTCCGGATCGAGATGGCGCTGCTGATCTTGTGAACCGGACGAGCGATCGCACTGGGGCGAGTGTGTCATTAGTGACTTCCCCGTGCCACACAAGTCTCCAAAGACTTTCAAAGACATCGTTTCGGAATCCACCAATGGCAGAGTGGATCGCACTGAAGAAAACAGCACCGTTGCTTGTCAGAAATTCTCGAATCCGATTGGACAATTCATCTTCCACTTCTTCAGTAAGTGACGGAAGTGTGAGCTGGTCGAAAGATTCGCTGAGAAAAAGAGCGATGCGACCATCGTGCGTGCCGTGTTTGCCTCGGCCTTGCCAGAGAACCTCGCCGGTTGCACACAGTTCATCGAGTTCACCAGGGCGGTAGTCGGGGACTCTTGCCGGTATGATGTCTCGTTCGAGGCACGATGCGGGGAGAGCGATTCCCTGGAGTTGTTCGACGACGTCCAGCAGTGCTTCCGGGCCTTTGCGGCGTCGGCCGATACCATGCCAGTCGATGAGGAATCGCATGCAGGCTTCAGGCGATGCCGGCTTGATCTGGTCCCGGACGGCAGCGAGCGAACGTTGCTTCCAGATTCGAAGAACGTTGGCGTCGCACCATTGTCGTTCAACGACGTTGTCTGGCATGGGGGGGGTGTGCGCTTCGCAGTCACGCCTCGGCGTTATGAAATTGCCGCTGATAAGTCTTCCGTCCCGACCAAGTTCGACGAGGGTGACGTTCAGATGGTCAGGCAGAAGGTTGAATCTCGCACGTATGTCTTCCACCGAAAACGGTCCGTTAGTTCTGGCGAAGCGCGAAATAAGATCGATTAGTGGCGATTCAACCGGAGCTGATAACGCCTTCGCTATTCCACGCGGCAACTGAATTGACATGGCATCGCGGTATCGTGACGCATCTTCTGCTGCGATAAATCGTTCTTCGTCAATGATTGTTAATTGTAATATGCGACCTTGTTCTAACAGGCCGGAGATCCACTTTTCAGCAGATTGTGGGTCCAATGTCAGGTCACAGCGTTTGACGATTTCAACCCGTGAGAGATCGCCAAGATGCAATAACAGATCATGCAGGCCATCGACGCTGCGGACCGGTTGTTCCGTGTTTAAACGCTGCAACTCGGTGCGTAGTTGAATCAACACTTCCGGGTCAAGAAGTTCTGAATAATTGACCTCGCCGAGTAGTTCCTGCAATTGCAGATGGTCCAGTGCGAGTGCCTGAGCACGACGCTCGGCCAGCGGTGCGTCCCCGTCGTAGAGAAAGTTTCCGGCGAAAGAAAACAGGACGGCAGACGCGAACGGCGACGGTGATTCGGTTTGAATGTGACGCACAGTGATTGCATGATTCTCTACATCGTTGAGCAGTGTTTTCAGGCCTGCCAGATCGAAGACGTCCTTCAGGCATTCGCGATACGTCTCCAGCATCATTGGGAAACTGGGGAAACGAGCTGCGACTGTTAAGAGGTCAGCGGACTTTCGCCGCTGAAGCCACAGCGGAGTGCGTTTGCCCGGACGGTGCCGCGGGAGTAACAGTGCTCGTGCAGCGTTTTCTCGAAAACGTGAAGCGAACATTGAGGTTGTGCTGAGTTCCTTGACGAGGATGTCTTCAATTTCGTGTGGCCCAGGGAAGAGCAGGGCAGTTGACGGAAGTTCGTCGGCCGCCGGAAGGCGAAAAACGATTCCTTCGTCAGTCCACATGACGTCAACTTGACCGTTTGAAACTTCTCGAAGTCTACTCACGACAGCCGACGCCATCGGCGCATGAATGCGGGCTCCGAATGACGACAGAATCACAATTCGCCAGTCGCCGATTTCGTCGACGCCGGCTTCGACGATGATCGTGCGGTCGCTGGGAATTTCACCAGTGGCTTCGATCTGAGCTTCGAGATACTTCATCAGGTTTTCTGCTGCCTGATCGGCAAGGCCGTGGTCGTTGGTCAGTTGCTCTATTGCGTCGCCTCGGTCGAGGTCGAGCAACCGGCGGGCCAGCGATCCGATGGCCTGTCCGAACTCCAGCGGTCTTCCGGAGCCTTCACCTTTCCAGAATGGCATTCGTCCGGGTTCACCAGGTGCCGGAGTCACGAGCACGCGATCCTGAGTGATTTCGATGACTCGCCAGGAAGATGCTCCCAGAAGAAAAACGTCGCCGGGATGAATCTCGTGAACCATTTCTTCGTCGAGTTCCCCGACACGGCTGTTGGGTTCTCCTTCTTTGCTGAGCAGGAATACTCCGTACAGACCGCGGTCCGGGATCGTTCCTGCGTTGAGAATGGCGATTCGTTGTGAGCCGTCTCGTGGAGAAAGTTCTCGACTGATTCGGTTCCA
>CALGTK010000042.1 GCA_937904325.1 uncultured Planctomyces sp. | reverse complement strand
GTCAAGCAGAACATAAAACTTGTCACCGTAGTCAGACTGTGTCGTCGTCGTGTTGTACTCCAGAAATCGGTCAAACTTGTCAACCACCGAACCGTAAACCAATTCAAGAATCTCGACAGCGTCGTCAACATCGATTTCGCCGGCTTCCAACGACTCGATCAACGGGCTGGGGTGCAGCGGATCATCATGCTCGGCCAACTGAGCAATGAACCACTCTACTCCGTTGTGCAGGATAGTTCGCACATTACCGAGTGTCAGCGACCTCGCGTGGAACAAGTCTTCGCCGAAGACTTCGACGAATTCTTTGACGTCTTCCCAGACGATGTCATGCCGCAAACCTTCAACCGAAGACAGTCGCATCGTTCGGCTGTGTCGATGCCACTGCTCCCGGTAGTGCCCAAGAATTTCGCTGACCATAGCTGTCAGTCTTTCGGCTGAGTAGCTGCCGCTGTCCCATGTCGCTGATGAATCGACGACGCACTCGATTGTGTTTCGCAGAGCTGTGCGGAAGATTCGATCGAACTCGGTCACCGACATCTGGTCCGGTCGAGTTTCGCGTTCCATTCGATGAGCAAGGCGGACGACATGCCATGTCTCGCGGAACATGCCGAGTCGCGGAAGCTGTTTCAGTAGAAACCGTATATCAGTCTGGACTGTTCGGGCGACGAGAATCTGAGTTGGGTGTCCTCCATTATCGAGCGGCACGTACAGCAGCGGCTTGCGAGACAGACGACGGAACTGCCCAGCAAGCAGCTTACTGACCAGCGGAATATCCTGGCTCATCACCGCTCGGTAGAATCCGATCATCTGCTGATCTTCTTCTGGAAGAGTGACCGCTTCGTTTGGCGATGGCAGCAGGCAAAGCAGGCCAACTTCGGCGACTCGACAATTAATGTGTGTCGCGATGACCGTGTTCAGCAAATAAAACTTTGTCTGCAACTGGATGTCGTACTCAACGTTGGCGTCGTGGTCTCCGCCGGTGTCGTCAAGTTGCTGATCCCAGACCCTCGTCATCAGGGTGAGCAGGTCTTCCTGCAACTTACGAACTCGCTTCGCCCACTCGGTAACCGTGTCGATCTGCTCGCCCGACAGCTTCAGTTCCTTCGCAGTTTGAGAACCCTGAAACTCGGCCGCCATCGCCGTTGCGGCAATTTGCCAGAGTTGGGCCAGAGCCATCACAAACTTGATGCGAGGTTCCAGATGCCGATTCAGAATCTCAAACTCGGTGTTACCAGGGGCCGCCCCACTATCGAGGACTTCGCCTTCGTTGCCGTCGTCCTGGCTGTCCTTAAAGACGATCCCTTCGTACGCCGCGCCGAAGATGTTGTCCTCGTCGTCCTCTTCTTCGAGCCATTCTTCCCCTCGTTCGACATCCCAATCTTCAAGACCCGGCTCCTTTTTCGACGCTGCGGGCGGCGGGCTGCCGAAGGCTTCAAGCTGCGGAACTTCCCAGTACTCTCCGGCGTTTGCTTCCAGAAAGTCGAACAGTCGTCGCATCGACACCCAGTCGCCGGGAGTCTTCAACGAGCCGTCACCGTCAGTCGTGACACGTTGCATCCAGTCGATCAGTAACGCATGAATTGAATACTGACCGGATTCGATGCCGACTTCGTCCGAGACGCTTAGCCATTGAACGAGCAATGCCATCGCCGCGACGTTATCACCGCGTGAGAGCAATGTTTCGACAACACAAGCGTATGACTTTGCCGAGGTGAATCGGCTGACGTGTTTTCTCCAGAACGAAATATCACCCGCGGCTTCGCCAGCCGCTCGCCATTCGCTTAACGCCTGGGCGACATGACGCGCAGATTCGAGACTCTCGCCGCCAAACACTTTCGGCAAATCGTCAATAACGTGAGCGGCAAACTGGTCCCAGTAAGTTGCCAGATTTTCGAAACGCGTACTTAGGTCATCGACTCGGTCAGTCTGTCCCTGCGCAGCCGCTTCACTGAGTGCTCGTGAAAATGTTCCGAACAATCGCTCCATCAGATCCAGGATTATTTCGACTCGTTGGTCTGGAATGCTGTCTTCACGCGAATGGAACAGTGGAAAGTTTCCCTGAAACCCCAGGATGTTCCACGGGTCAACGAACGCTCCACAATTAATGCCTCGTTCCAGCAGCTCTTCTATTTCCGCCAGCAGGTTGTCCGCAACTTCGATGTCGTTGCGGTCGATCGCTCCAAGAGCTGACGTAATCCTCCATTGGACTTCACATTCAAACCTCGCCGAAACCGACGGGATGATTGTTGCCTGATCGCGAGCAGCCTCCGCATGTCCCATGCGTGCGTAAACGTTGGCCAATTGGCGGAACTGCACCTGCCGAGCGCCGTAGTGCGCAAGATGAAGGTTCAATGCCTGACGAACGTGCCCAAAGGGCTGCTGCGTCGCCTTGGCCTCTTCGATCAGCCTCCCAGCACGGCTACCGTCCTGAGACGACATCAGCCGCGAATAAAAATCGTCACGCTGACGAGCAACCAACGGCAACAGCGAAGTCAGTGTGATTGTTGAATCGTGACACGCCGGGCCGTCGCCGCTGATCGCTGACGCCATCAGAATCGTACCGCAAAGAACGGCCCCGGCGTCGAAGATTGCTTCTTCCTGATCAACTTGATTACTGACCCACTCGACCAGAGCGTCAAAGATGATTTTTCGAATAATGAATCGGCGGTAGTCGCCCTTGCCGTCGATCAGATGAGGGTCCCACTCACCGAACAGATAATTCGTGCGTTTATAGACCGGGTGATCGTGATCGTAGGCTCGAATGTCAAGAGCCAGTTCGCTGAGGTTTGACAGGTCGAAGTGGGCACCGATCAGGACATCTGACGGCGATCCTTTGAGCATCGCCAGTGCCTTTTCGATGATCGGCTGATGCGGCCCTGGCGTGACTCCGGCACCTTCAACGTAAAGCGGAAGTGGTCGAAACCGCTCATGCTCGTACGGCATCATCTTCCGCCCGTTTTCGAGCACGGGGACAGGCCGGTAACCGAGGTAATCGTTCAGACGTTCCAACGCTCCGGTGACGACGCGGTCGACCTCATCCCACGGACCACCTTCCTGCAAGACGACTTCGAAGCAGCGGCCCAGAAAAAAGGGATTCACAAAGTCAGATGGTTCCAGATGAAACAGCAGATCCGCGTGAAACTTCAAGTACGCCGGCAGGAGCGAATCAAACGTGATTGAGATTGCGGCCGACGCCTGCGCCGCGTCACTGAACGCGGGTGCCGAGACGATGAGCTGCTCAAGCTGCGCGGCCAGCACGCTCTGGAGAGGTTCACACGAGGTTTCAGCTCCGCAGTCGTCGGCGATTCGATTGAGCTGTCCAAGAAAATCCGAGTCAGACTTTCCATTCGAGAAATTCAGGTAGCCCAGAACCTTCGTGAATGCTTCGTCCAATTCAGACGGCGAAGGTGTTCCAGACTCGTTGCTTTGTGACATTTCTCGAAAGCCTTGTCCGCTGAGTCGTCAAACCGCCTCAGCAGTTAGTTGATTCTACGATCGGGGATCCCTGTTGCGTCTGGCGGAGCAACGATTTTTCACCGGATGCACGACACGAAATAAGGACTTTCCGTGTAGATTGTGGATTGTGGACAGTTATTGACCTGCCGGCAACCATCACTCGCAGCCGGCGTCTTACACAGGTGAGGCTATTGGGTGATGCCGGCGATTCCGCATTAAACGGTCTACCCATTTTGCCGGACCCTAATGGTCAGGACAGGCGGATGCGTCGAAAACCTGCTTCTGGGTTTTCCAGGCGATTCATCTCGGTCCGTCGGGCGGGTGGAGCCGACGAAACAAGAGAAGTCCCAGCCTGTTTCGAAGTCCCCTGCCCCGAGCAGGCCACTTCGATGCTGGATTGTGGGGGCGGTCGTGGCAATATTCAGGAGAATCTCGATGAACGGAGCCGGAGACGAGTACCTTCGTGCCAAAGTAATGACGGCGAGCCCGCACCGACTTCATCTGATGGTGATCGACGAAATGCTCAAACACAGTCGGAACGCTCTGAGAGCCATCGACGCCGAAGATTTCGAGACGTCCCACTCAGAAACCGTCCGAGCCCGCGAATACTGCGGCGAAGTCCTGAGCGGCATCCGCGACGACCAGAACGCCAGTCTGGCTGCCAACGTGAAAGACTACTTTCTGCATGTGCAAAAGTACCTCTTCATGACCGACATGCAGCAGGATCGGAAGTCGGCCGAGCAAGCCATTGAACTGCTC
>CALGTK010000041.1 GCA_937904325.1 uncultured Planctomyces sp. | reverse complement strand
TTGAACCGGACGCGGTGGCCGATGTCGAAAAGGTCTGCCTGGACTCGGACGTGCATCTGGCCGAGGTCGCAGCCAGCCATCAGATTCTAACGTTGGTACTCGGTGAGCCAGTCGACGTTCCGACGAGAACTCGCGAGCGAATGTACGCTCTTGGTCCGACAACGAAACCGATAAAATCCAGTACGCTCGTTGACGAAGGAGGAGATTCGCAATTCGACTCGGATACGAGCGTCACTATTCCGTCTCATCCTGCGGCGAAAGAAAGCAAGTCACCCAGTGACACGAATGGCGAAACATTCACGAAGACGATCCCCGACTATCTGAAGCCGGTTCCGCTTTGGCGCCGCATGGCACCTGTCGCTGTCGGAGTACTCGTGGGTGCCGTCTGGCTGGCAGTTGTTTACGTCGATCCATCGATTCCGCTTGGCAAGTCTTTAGACAATGGAAACACCGTCGCCCAGATTGCTCCCGGAACCGATCACGAGGTTTCCTCCGAGGGTCCGATCTCCAACGACCCCGGACTCGAAGCGGCAATCAGAACAACTCCCGCCCAGGAGTCCGAACCCGAAGTCGTCGCCACTAACAAACCGTCGCGTGATATCACACAACTAAACGGCTATGACCCCGACGCTCCACCGGCGACCACGGCTGCAACGCTTCCGATGCCAGCCGTGCCGTCTCCTCAAGCTGAAACCGAACTCGCCATTACAACTCCTCAACCAGCCACGCCGACACTGCCCGATCCATCACCGCCGCCCGTTGGAACTTCAGTGGCAGCTGTAACAAGTCCTGTAACAGTTGGTTCTTCGGTCAGCGCCCCTTCAACCACAGTCTCCACGACAACTCCGGCAGCGGTCCTTAACAAGCCGCAAACTGTCGTGACACCAACCGTACCAGCACCTGAATTGCTCTATACCTCTCGCGACGGAGTCCTGGTGAGAAAGACCGACGAAGGCTGGTTAACGATGCCGCATCGAACAGCCATTCGACCCGGCGACCGCGTGGCATCTCTGGAACCATTCTCGGCGTTGCTCGAAATCAGCTCGCTGGATTTACTGATCGAACTTAAAGGCGGCACGGTCATCGAGTATCTCGGAGCAACCGCAGACGAGCAGGTTTCGCTGCAGCTCCTGTCCGGACGAATCAGCATGCAACGACGATCGCCCGACACGAACACCGAACGACTAGTGGTCGGCCTTCACCTGTTGGATGAGCCGTGCCGATTCACGCTGCAATCACAGTCCGCCTTATGCGGGGCAGAGTTGAACATGGCCGAAGCCAACGGCTACGAAAAAGATATCGGCGAGGATCGTTACACCGGGGGCTTGTTCGTCGTGAATGGTCAGGTCGGCTTTGTCGGCAAACTTGCTGGTGACGTCGCACTGACGGGGCCATCCTGGTTTCCGCTCACTCCGGTTGATCGACGAGCGATGGCGGAAAGCGACGAACAACCGCCTTTATTGACCGTTCCCGCTTGGCTCGATGCAAGCAGCTCGCGAATTTCGTCGACACAGCGGCGATATTCCAGTCGCTTCCAGAATGAAATCGACGAAGAACAACCGCTGAAAGACAGCATCCCATCGATCGTGAAGTCAAAAATCCCGGCAATTTCAGAACTGGCCGTTAAGACGATGGCCATAACCAGCATGCACAATGAACTGGTGCAGGCTCTGGCCGAGGCTGAGTTCCTGGAAGCTCGCAACGCCGCGATAGCGGGCCTGCGACAATGGCTTCCGGCAGCTCCTGAAAACCGAGAGACCATGCGAGCCGCTTTGCAACGACACTTCTCGCCGGATCAAGTCGACACGCTTTACCGACTTCTCTGGGGGTACAGCGAGGACGACGCTCGCAATCCGGCGACGTCTCGCTTGCTGGTCGACTGGCTTGGGCACGATAGCCAGGTCATCCGACAATTGGCTTTCAATCAGGTTTATCGATTGACCGGCCAGCGCTACGACTTCCGACCGATCAACCCGGCCAACCAGCGCAAGACCGCCCTCGATCGATGGTACTCGCACCTCGAACGGAACGACGGCAAGTTGCTGAAATAATCAGATCAGCTATCGAGGATCTTTCGCACCAGCAAGTTTGTGAATGGCTTTCCATTCTTCTTCGTTTACTGGCGTGATTGATAGTCGCGAACCCTTTTGCATGACCGCCATGCATGAGGCAACTTCATCCACTTTGAGGTCGTCGCGCGTGACCGGCATTTCGAACTTTTGAATGATCTCAACATCGACCATAAACCACGTTGGTTTGTCCGGATCACTCTTCGGATCGTAGTGCTTGTCTTTAGGATCGAACGCCGTGTGATCGGGGTAGCCGGGTGCGATCACTTTCGCAGTCCCGACAACAGCCATCGGTTTGGCGTTGCTATGGTAGAAGAAAACTCGATCGCCGGACTGGATGTCGTCACGCAGCATGTTGCGGACCTGGTAGTTTCGGACACCGTCCCAATGCGTCGATTGGTCCTTGACGAGATCGTCTATCGAGTACGCATTGGGTTCTGACTTAAACAACCAGTACTGTCGCTTGCGTTTCTTTGCCACGGTGCTGCCTTTGAAAGTATTGTATTTCCCGTAGGCTGGAACGAGCACAGCGCTGTTCCGGCATTCAAACCTGCATCTATTGTGAGCGGCGTGGGGCTGCCGGAACTGCGTAAGCTTGTTCCAATCTACATCCCTGTCAAACCTCAACCTGTGCATTGCGAATTTACTCAGCCACTTTCGCAACGGGACCGAGCAAGGCAATAGCGGTGCTGAAATAAATAATGACGCCTAACACGTCAACGAGCGCAGCAATCAGCGGGTTTGACATCAGCGCGGGGTCCATGCCGAGTCTCTTAAACAGAATCGGAAGAAGCGCACCCGCAGTCGTTCCAAAGATCACCATGATCAAGACGGTGACCGCTACGACAATCGCCTCGGCCAGAGCAACCATCCAGATAGCGACGCCGAATGACAAAGCCATCAATGCGGCTCCCAGAGTCAGAGCCATTCGCAATTCGCGCGTCACAATGAAATATTTGTCGCGATAGTCCATCTCGCTGGTCGCCATCTCGCGAATGATCAACGTTGCAGATTGCGAACCAGCGTTGCCGCCGCTTGCCAGCACCAACGGAATAAACGCCGCCATCCAGACGTAGGATCGCTGAAGTTCTTCATAGCCCTGCATGACCCACGCAGTTAAAAACGCGGCGGCCAGCAAGATCACCAGCCATACTCCGCGCTTCTGAGCCAGTACAAAGAACGGAGTCGTCATGTAGCTTTCGTCAAGCGGCTGGATAGCCGCCTGCATCTGAGCGTCTTCGGTCGCTTCTTCTTCCAGAACGTCCAACGCGTCGTCCAGCGTCACAATTCCGACAAGTCGATGAAGGTTGTCGACGATGGGAATCGCCAGGAAGTCGTACCGCGACAGTTCGCGGGCGACGAATTCTTCGTCATCGTCGACACGCACAGAAATCACATCTCGGTGCATAATTTCTGAAAGTGTCGCCGACCGTTTCGCTTGAATCAGTTCACGCAACGAAACAATGCCGTCCAGTCGCCGACCTTCGTCGAGGATGTAGATATAGTAAATAGTCTCGCTGTCCGGAGCTTGAATCCGAAGTTGATCCAGCGCTTCCGAAACAGTGATCCCTTCCGGCAACGATGCGTACTCGGTCGTCATGATCGAGCCGGCACTTCCATCCGGGTAGGAAAGCAACTTACGAATGTCCGCTCGCTCGGCCTGAGCCATCAGCGGCAGCAGACTTTCCACCTTCTCGTCGTCAAGCAGCTCAAGTACGTCGACCCGATCGTCAGGCGCCATCTCTTCAATCAGGCGCGAAAGGCGTTTTCGGTCGGCCACCTCGACGATGGCAATCTGCAATCGTGGCTCGAAAAACCCGAAAATTTCCGCCTGGAGTTCGGCATCGCACGAAACGAGGGCTCTCCAGAGTTCAGCCGGTTCCAGCTCATCGATCACTTCGGCCACGACAGCCGGATGCAGTGCTTCGCAGAATTCGCGCAGACCGTCGTCGTCATTCGCGTCGAGGGTCATGCGAAGGTCAGGAAAGAGCAGTGATCTATAAAACATCGGATGTCACCTCCGCGGATC
The DNA here is from genome assembly GCA_937904325.1 of uncultured Planctomyces sp. GTDB lineage: Bacteria > Planctomycetota > Planctomycetia > Planctomycetales > Planctomycetaceae > JABMPE01. The sequence goes on along the minus strand of CALGTK010000041.1, from coordinate 16,964 downwards.
ATGTTGAGACCTGATCCACAGGAGAAAGCGTATCGGGCGTCCGACTGCGCAGTGCCCGCCGGAATCGTCGCGGATGATACGGTTCACAGCCGCGCCGACACACCTTCATCGAATGACTCTGCGAGAATTCGCGTCATTTCGAGCCGTGATGTCCGTCCGCAGACGCACGGGAAATTACGCTGCGGATGCGATATTTCCTTGCTGACCCCAATCGTGAGCAGCGACCGATTGCAGCACCATTTCTGCGACTTTAAGAGCATCGAGAGCTTCGTCACCGCTGCAGGTCGGCTTCCTGCCATGCCGAACGCAGTCGACAAATTCTTCAAGCTCCGCGGTCAGCGCATCTCCTTCGGCAACCGAGGCTTTGTTGACTTCAATGAACCGGCCGAAGATATCTGCTTTCAGTTTCTCGATATCCGCTCCTGGCTCGCGAGCAAGCTCCAAAGGCGATCGTCCATAGCGTAACGCGTCGCTGGCCGAGTAGTTTGTCACTTCGCGAGTCTGAAGGTCGACATCCACGCACCCCAGCGGCGACCAAATCTGCATGCCACGTTTTGCATCAGGATTGACGCGACTCGCTGTCAGGTCAGCAATGGCACCGTTTTCGAAGAACAGTCTCGCATTAACAATGTCTTCGTGGTTGCTGACGACGTTGATACCAAACGCCTGAACGTTTATGACCGGCGACTGAACAAGGTCAAGGACGAGGTCGATGTCGTGAATCAGCAGGTCGTGAACAACGCCAATGTCTGTTGAGCGGAACGGAAACGGACTGACTCGTTTAGCCAGGATGTACTTTGGACTGCCGCACGCTTTTCGTGCAGCGACCATCGCCGGATTGAATCGCTCGACATGTCCGACCTGAAGAATGGAGTTGCTGGCTTTCGCCAGATCAACGAGACGCTGCCCCTCAACGACGGAATCAGCCAATGGCTTTTCGACAAGCACCGGAATTCCGTTTTCGAGAAACTCTCCAGCGATGTCACCGTGCAATGTCGTCGGTACGACAATTGAAGCTGCATCGATTTCGCCAATCATGTCTCGGCCGTCAGCCACCCAGTGAGTGTTTAACTGCTCGGCAATCGGCCGACCGATCTCTTCTCGTGGCTCCGCAACGGCAACAAGTTCGACACCCGGCAGTCCGGAAACAATCCGAGCGTGATGTCTGCCCAACGCTCCAACGCCGACTACCATTACTTGAAGATCGCTCATGATGAATTCTCAATACAGGTCAGGCTCTATCTGACAGATGCTCTTTCTGAGTAGTCGGTTGCTTGTAACGGACATCCGTTTATGAAGAACTTCGTCAGGCGAAGTCTGACCTGCGTTTTCAACTATGCAGCTTTCGATTGTTGCGAAGCAACCGGTGAAGCATCTCGCACGGATTCTCTGGCACGCCCTTGCTTCCCGGCGCTTTGCTGCTCGATTGCTGTCAGAAGCGTGTTCAATTCCAGCGGAATGATGCCTTCCAGTTCGTCGGTAAGAATCTTTCGAACTGCGGCGATTCGTTTGTGCTCTCGAAATACAAGCCGATGAGCGCGCTTGATCGTTCGAATCGTTGGCTCGGAAATTCCCGCTCGCCGCATGCCGATCAGATTAATCGTGCGAACTTCCGGATTGTCGCTTCCGCAAGCCAGCATAAACGGAGGAATGTCTGTCGGAACCCGGCAGCCGCCACTAATAAAAGCCAGCTTGCCGATCGTGGCAAAGTGATGGACGACGCTGTTTCCGGAAACGATCGCTCGGTCGTGGACGTGAACATGCCCGCCAAGCAGCACGCCGTTGACAAGAAACGTGTTGTTAAAGACGTGGCAGTTGTGGGCAACATGCGCGTTGGCCATCAGCATGTTTCCGCTGCCAATGCGCGTCCAGTGGTCTTCCTTTTCGGCGCCTCGGCTGACGGTGACTCCCTCACGAAAAAGATTGTCATCGCCGATTTCGACTCCAGTATCGGCGTCTGCTCGGAAGCTGACATCCTGCGGTTCGCCGCCGATCACACTGTTTGGCCAGAAGCGGTTTCGCTCGCCGATGAAAACTTTGCCCAGGATGGACACGTTGCTGTCAAGCTTCGTGCCGTCGCCGATGGTAACGTCAGGACCGACGACGCAGAACGGGCCAATTTCGACATCGTCACCGATTCGAGCGGACTGATGCACGTCTGACAAACGTGAGACTTGTGTTGGCATGGGACGTCTTTGTCCTGATGAGTGACCCGCAGTTTTGATCGTAGGGGGCGTCTTGACGCACCACCTGTTGTGTTGTCGTTTTGGTACGTCGAAACGCACCCTACCAGCTCTCCGTGCTCATCTAAGCAACCTGAGTTTCTAAATCCTCTGCGGCAGACGCGTTCTGCAATTGGCGCATGAGTTCGTGGTTTGTCTGATGACCGGTACGCCAGGCGTTGAAATATCCATGGCCGTCGCAGCCGGTTAAAGCGAAGTCGCCGATGCAATCCAGTATTTTATGACGAGCACATTCGTCGGCAACTTTGAGTTCGTTGTCCAGGACTCCGTCGGCCGTAAACACCAGCAAATCCTTTGCCGTTGTCCGTGGGCCATAGCCCAAAGCTTTGAGCGAAGCAATTTCGCTATCGAGAATAAACGTGCGTGCAAAACAGATTTCGTTGACGAACGATTCCGGCGTGACGTTGACGGTGTAGCTTTGCGCCGGGATCGGCGAGTTCTGTCCGTAATCCAGCTGGTATGTAATTGTCTGACCTTCGCGGCCAAACGGACGAGCATCGATCATGCTGCCATCTTCGGCCGTAACGTGAAGCGGCCTGGAAACTCGCAACTGAGGCTTACTTGCAGATTGCTCTTCGAAGTCAGCCACCAGCAATGCATCCACAACGGCTTTGCATGATCCGTCGAATCCAGGCGTTTCCGGAGCATTGATCTCAATCAGACAATTGTCGACCTGAAGACCGGCCAATGCTGACATGACGTGCTCGACCAGTTCGATCGTCGCTCCGTTGCCGGAAATTCCTGTTCGACGCTGCCGCGGAACCAGGAACTCCTGAGTTGCCGGGACGCATGGCTGGTCATTGAGGTCGACCCGCTGAAAGACAACGCCATGATTTTCCGGAGCTGGAAGAAACCGCAAACTGACATCAGCCCCCGTCAGGAAACCGACGCCCTCTGCCGATGTTTCTTTCCGGATAGTTCGTTGATTTCTTAAAGCCATAAACGACTCCCGGCATGCCGTCTGCCGGCGAAAATGTTAGGCGTTCAGATCAATCATTTGAATTTCCAGCTACGCTGATAATTCAAAATTTCAATCTGAATCATGCTCTCGATAAACGCAGAAAACCGGGACTCACTCAATCGAGGAAGTCCCGGACGAAAATCATGGTCTGGAGAGCTTTGCGAAACCTCTCCCGCCGGCCGAAACTAACTTGGCGATGACCGACGTCTTCCGACTACTTGCGAGCCGGACCTGTTCCTGGCGTCGCTGTACGTGGAACAGCTGGCTTCGTCGGCGTGTACTTGCGATTCAGGTAGTCAATCACTGCGTCGGTGATGTCGTCCTGCGGCAGGTGATAAATCACCAGCTTGTTCAGACCGTTAGCAAGACTCGAAGGATTCGTCTTGTCGAGTTCGGCGCTATTAAACCGCATTACCATTGAGAACTTAAAGTGCTCGGCGTACAGCTTGATGACGCCCACGGAGTCGACGTAAATGTCCTGGAAGATCTCGGCTTCCTTACGCTGGTACTGGACGTTCGCCAGTTTACGTTTGGTCTCGAAATCTGAGCTGAGCTGAGCAAGATCGGATTCACGCTTTATGTATTCAGCGCTGCCGGGCTTCAGCAGTTTCAGCTCTTCTTTGACCTTTTCAGCATTGGCTGCGATCTTCTTCGCTTCGGCCAGTGCAGTTTCCATTTCGCCCTTCAGCGAAGCACGCATGTCTTCAAATTTATTGTACTCTTTGAAGACGCGAGCCATGTCGACCAGACCGATTTTCACCGGTGCAGCCGGTGTGGCCGCGGCAGGCTGAGTCTGGCCCATGGCCGGGGCTGTCAGGCCGATGCAACATGCAAGAGCGACGACGGATACAGTTTTCTTCACGGCTTACGCACTCCTTTGCCTTGCCGGACGCGCAGTGACGGATCGATCGTTCGATACGACTGCAGAACGGGCTTCCATTCCTCGTTTATGAAACGGTTCATCATTGAACCGATGCCTTTGCAGGTCGCGGTATTCTGCACATGTCCGGATTCGGGTCAATATGGATCGTGAAAGAGTCAATGCGGCTGTATAGACCCTGGCCAGGCTCAACTCGCAGAGCTACTCCCTGTCGGCGGATCGTTTGCTTGAGGTGTGTCGTCAGGAAGCTCGGTGTGGTCCCAGTAGCAATCGAACGTCAGCCAGAATGCTCGAGCATACCGATGGAAGAACATCGGAAAGAACACAAACCATGCGACCAGCGGCGGTACGACGTAGCTGTTTGGATATCCGAGCGCAACATGAAAAACAATATACGCCACAGTGAGCGCTGCAGATGTCCATCCGTAGTTGATATAGGTCGAGCCGAGGAAATAGCCGGGTTCCCGTTCGAATTTGAAATCACAGTGGCCACAGCGTTCGTACATTCGAACGAAACTGGCGAACAGCTTTCCTTTGCCGCACAGTGGGCAACGCAACCGAAGAGCTCGTTTGTAACCAATATCCATGGGAACGCGTGCCAAGATTCTTCTCCGGTATCGGACTGTGCATCGACATGTGCCGAGGAATCTCCCGACAACCTGCATGTGGGGAGTCGGTCGACGACCATCGGGTTCGGAAATCTAACGCGTCTTAGAATTCTGGAACATACTGGGCCTGTCCGAGTCATCATGCCCGAACAAGAAACAACAATATAATACTGTTTCTGGCGACTGCCACGTGCGTCTGGTAGATTGACATTCACGACATGACAGTCACGATTCCCGTCCCCGAACTGGCGAATCCAACAGGCGGGCACGCATCCAGAGACACTTCCGCGAGGTACCGGGCATGGCTGACAACAAGAAAATGGCGGCAGATTGCTTTCGGCGAGGAACCGAAGCCATGCAGAAGGACAACTGGGATTATGCCATCCAGATGTATATTCAGTCAGTTCGGCTGGTACCTGAAAATCTGCTGTTTCGACAGACGTTGAGAGGTTGTGAGAAAAAGAAATACGGTGGCAATAAGACCGGCGCCAAGATGAGCGGCATGAAGTTGATGGGGCCACGTGGTCGCATCAAGAAGGGACAACTAAAGAAAGACTGGCCTGCCGTCGATCAAGCTTGCGAAGACGGCCTGACGATCAATCCGTGGGATCCACAACTGAATGCCGATCTCGGAACAGCTTGCATCAACCTTGAATTCAAAGAAATCGCAGTCTTCGCCTTTGAGTGTGCTGTCGAAGGCAATGCCAACAACAAAGAACTGCTGCAGCAACTCGCCGAGCTCTACGAAGCTCGTGGCGACTTCAACGTCGCTGTCAGCGTCTGGGAACGAATTTGTCGCGTCGACCCAAACGACGGCACCGCTCGAATGCGAGCCAACCAGGCAGCAACCAAACAGGTTATCGACCGAGGCGGGTATGAGGGGGCAGACACGTCCAAAGGAGTTATGGCCGCACATGAAGTCGAGAAAAGGTTAAATATCAGCAAAAGCGGTGTAGCTGATGGTCCTGGCCAATCGGAAGAAGCCGACCTGCAGCGAGCCATGCGTAAAGAACCGGACAACAAAGATCACTACCAGCGACTTGGTGACTTCTACAAACGCAGTGGAAAATTCGATGAAGCCATTCAAATGTTTGAGAAGGCTGTTGAGCTTTCAGGCGGCGACATAAATATCAAGGAGCAGGTTGAAGACGCTCAGCTCGACCAGATGCGGAAGAACATTGATATCGGTAAGTCGAGAAAGGACGACTCGGAAGAATCCGTCCAGCAGATCAAGGACCTGGAAAAAGAATTCCATCTTCGCGAGATGGAGATGCTCCGCGGCCGCGTTGACCGATATCCAGGTGACTTGCGGCTGAAGTTCCGGCTGGCCGAAGGGTTCATGCAGGAAGGTAAGTTTTCGGAATCAATTCCGCTGTTCCAGCAAGCCAGTCGTGATTCGCGGATAGAAGCAAAATGCCTCGCGTTTCTCGGTCGATGCTTTATTCAGGAAAAGAAGTACCCGCTGGCGAAACGACAGTTCGAAAAAGCCGCTCCAAAGATCGACGTTCACGAGCAGGAAGAACTTTTCCTCGAAGTCCACTACTGGCTCGGCCGACTCTGCGAGAGCTCGAAGGACGTCGAAGCCGCCGAAGAGCACTACGGCGAAGTTCTGGCAGTCCAATACGAATACCGCGACACCCTGAAGCGACTCGAGGCTCTTCAAGGCGGATAGGTTCGCTCGTGTGGCACTTTACGAATTTCTGGCAAGCATTCACGAAATGAAGCGACGAACTGCATGCCCAGCCTGACTGTCGAAAACTATCTTAAAGCGATCCTTCAGCTTGAACTGAAGACCGGTGCGGCCACAACCTCAACTGGCAGCCTGGCAACAGCATTGGATGTTTCGCCGGGAACTGTGACCAGCATGCTGAAAACGCTGGCCGAGTCTGGTCATGCAACGTACCGCCCGTACGAAGGCGTCACTCTGAGTGATTCCGGCAGGCAGGTCGCGTTGAGAATCGTGCGGCGGCACCGGCTGATTGAACTCTTCCTCGTCCAGACCCTTGATCTGACATGGGACCAGGTCCACGACGAGGCCGAGAACATGGAACATGCCGTCAGCGATTTTCTCGTTGATCGCCTGGATGACTTTCTCGGACGACCCGAATCCGATCCTCACGGCGATCCCATTCCTGCTCGCGATGGAGAACTTCGCGGCGAGGGACAACAAACGACTCCGCTTGTCGAGTCTGCAGCCGGTTCACAGATTCGATTCGCGCGAGTGCTCAATCAGGATTCCGAATTCCTGCGACACTTGAGCGACTCGGGCCTTAAAGTCGGTTCGATTGCTACCATCCTGGATATCGATCAAACAGTTGGCGATGTCACGCTGCAGCTGCCGACTCGCGAGACAACTCTGGAGCGTTCCATTGCCGAGCATCTGCTCGTCGAAACAGTACCACCGGAGCTCCCATCAGATTCACCGCCAACCAATTCACTTTCGAACGAGACATAACGGTGAGCGAGTATCCTGAAAAACAAACTGAATTGGATTCTGAAACTGAGCCCGACAGTCTTGGGCAAGTTCCCAGCGAAGGGGCTCTGTTCGGAATCGACTTCGGAACAAAGCGGATCGGAATCGCGATTTCGAATCATGAGCAAACGATCTCGATGCCGCTCGAAAACTACACACTTCGTAAGCAGGACCTGGACGATGAATGGCTAAGACAACTCGCTCGAGGTTACGGCGTCAGAGGACTCGTTGTCGGTCTGCCGGTCCACATGAGCGGGGACGAAGGTGGCAAGGCAAAACAGGCTCGTGAATTCGGTCTACGTGCGGCCGCAACCACCGGACTGCCAGTCACCTGGTGGGACGAGCGTTACTCTTCGTCGGTCGCCGACATGCGAATGGACCAAGCGGGCGTGTCAAAGAAGCGTCGTAAGGCTCATCGCGACCAGATTGCAGCTCAGGTGATTTTGCAATCGTTTCTCGTTGCAGAAGACCGCACGGCATCACCAGCATCGTTCGCTGAATGAAGGTCAGCGAGGTACTCGCGGACGCTCCGATTCTTCGGCATCCGCCAGTTTGAACTCGTGTGAGTCGAAGACGGAAGCACTCTCGCAGTAAGGACAGTTGGTCCCGTAGATGATACGACGACAACGTCGGCATTCATGAGGTCCGACCTGAATCGGGCGGTATTTGATCCGCTTATAAATTAAATAACCAAAACCCATCGCAATAGCGATGGTTGGTCCCCAGACAAGATTGCCCAGAATCGTATCGAAAGTCATTGGAAACAGGCACACAAACACCGAGCCACACATAAGATAGACAAATGATACAACCCATCGCTCGCGATTGTTGTCTGCTTCAAGAGCCGCTGAATTGATCGCTTCACCGAACTCTTCGCGAAGTAGCTCAAATTTCAGCTCGCTGATGAGCCCCACGTTTGCCGCGTGAATTCTTGACAGAAGACGCTGAACGCTATCGAGCAGTCTATATGTGTCGTCGAAATTAAATTCGCCCTGGTGTGCCCAACGGTTTCGAAACGCTCGAAGTTCAGCGACCAGGCTTCGCTCAAAGAGATTCAGCTTTCGGCGGAACACTGAGTTCCACTGATCCCACATCACAGTTAGCAGGGCGTGTGCGTCCCACGTTTCAATATCGTCGTCGAGTTCCGTATGTGAGCGACCGTTTTGTGAGCGACCTTTGCTGAAACTCTTGCGAGCTTCTGCAATCCACTTGTCTCCGTGGACTGAACGTAGCTGACTGTGGACGAACGGGCGTAAGCCTGCCGTCAACGTGTCCAGCGCAGTTGTTACGTTATCCTGAAAGGAGTTCACTGGGTGACCAGACTTGGAGAGTTAATTTTTCAGAGAGAACAGGGACGGTTCAGCATTCGGCTCCGAAAAATGCATGGCCTTCTCGATCAAGAATGCTACAGGGGCGTTTTAACCACTGAGTGTTGCGATTGAACAACAAAAACTGACACATACAACCTTACGAATTGAGGCTTTTCTCAGCTACTAAATTAACTGATGGTAGACATGAAAGGCTTAAGAAAGACGGCGGCGCGCACAGCTATTTGATTTTAGTCCGCATAAAATGGTTAAACTGAAATTACAGCTTGTGCGGAGTTGGTCGGCGATCTCAAACGGATATTGGCTTTTCAGTCCCCGGGATTGCCTTCGGCGGTGGCAAGCGATCCAATGAGACATTCCGTTCACTGCAGCAGGGGGAATTTTGCCTGTGCTGCGACAATGCAAACGGCATTTAATCACGTTGCAGGCAGATGAATTTGCACTTGAATCTGGAAGCGATAAAGGGATTGATACAAAAGAGGAAAGCCTCGTCACTGACAATTTGTGACGAGGCCATCTCACAGTTTTTTGCTGTCGCTAATCTAGCGTCTTCCAGGCTTTGCATGCACTTACCTGAAGCTTTACCTGTTACGCAGCCACTTTTTGGGCGCCCGGGAATGGCAGAATGAAAGGAACACCCTGGCGACGGTCGTCGCAGGCCTGCACGAACGCCTCGAACAATTGCATATCCAGTCGCGATGCGGTGTCGTTTTCTGGATGCCACTGTACACCATGGCAGAACCATTCTGGATCGGTTGACTCGTACGCTTCGATGACGCCGTCGGGCGTTCGAGCTGACACCTCGAATTCCGGTGCAAGCATACCTACCGCTATGTGATGCTGGCTGTTGACCCGAATTTCGCCAGGACCATAAATCTCAAAGAGCATCGACTCTTCTTCAATTTCGATGAGGTGACGCAGGTTCGGTTCAACTGGATCACGATGCTGCAGCGGCTGCTCAAAGTCCTCCGGAATATGTCGCAGAATTGTTCCACCGCAAATCAGATTCATGAGTTGCATACCGGAACCGATCGCGAGAACGGGCAGCTTCTTCTCGACAGCCAGTTCGCAAAGTCGACGGTCAAACATTTCGCGACGTGCGGGCATCGTACGCGAGGCTGGATGAGGATCATGGCCGGCCAGTTCGAGGTCGAGATCTAAATGGCAACCGCCTAGCACCAACCCGTCAATCATCTCGACGACTGCTTCGATATCATCCTGTTCTTCGAAGGGCGGGATCATGATCGGCAGTCCGCCAGGACAATTCCGAGCTTTGTTGTTACCAGCCGTTTGGATCTTCGAAGCCGTGACACAGTCAAAGTAGCCGGCGTTGAACCAGCTCAATGCCCCTGCTTCTGTACGTGCTTCGCGAAAGTCGCCATTGATACCGATAATTGGTTTCTTCGACATTACGTTTCCTTGCTCGAAGTATCTTCCCTGAAACTTCTCACACAGATGAAACATCTGCGCGGTGGTTCTTACGAAGTAAGGAGCTGCAACAAGCAGGGTTGCACTGCAGAAAACGAGTCCAGCTCACAGCACCACCTATGCCGGTGCTGTGACGAATCCATTCGGTGCCGTACGAACCATTCCTTGATTCGCGGCGAATGCAAACTCCATTTGCATTCGACCAATGCCTTCCCAACGATCCTTTTCGTCAGGTTGCAGTGCATCAACTTTCCGTCAACATCCTGCCAAAGCGATCGAGATGGTATCGGGCTGCAACCCCAATACAAGCAGATCCCCGATCTTGTGTCTTTTATTTTTTGAACCACTGCCCGTAGTGCTCCGACGCAAAAACTGCATCAAAATGTGGCACTGTCAGATTCGTAATATCAATTATGAACGGTTAACGTCTTTACCCTTGCCTTTTCCTGGTGACCTTGAAGATCAGGTCTGGAGCTTGCATCACTTGTTGAAATTACATTCAGTTAGTCGCGGTTGGGAGCTCGAATGAAATTGTGTCAATCAATTCTGCTGTGCGTGACCTTGTTTCCTGCGGTGAATTCGACAACTGACATTTGCCGTGCGCAGCCGGCCATCAGGAAGCATTCGATTTCGCGTGTAGATGGTGAGAAACTTGCAAAGTCCCTCCAAAAGAACGCTGATTTGTTGAGTGCGAAGCTGCTCGACAAAGACTCACCGCGAGTGCGTCTTTTATCCCAACGAGGCGACGCCTTGTTCTTTCTTGGTGATTTCAAGGAGGCGGTTGCCGACTACGAAGAGATGGTCGATCTGGATCCACAGCAAGGAGATTCACATTGGCGAAGAGGGATCGCTCGCTTCTATGCAGGGAAGGCCAAAGAAGCGGCTCAGCAGTTTGAAGCGTATCATTCGTTCGACGACATCGATCGAGAGAACGGTATCTGGCGGTACTTCTCTCAGTATCGAGCTTACGGGCCAGAGAAAGCAAAGCAGGGCCTGCTGAAATATCGTAAGACGGATCGCGAGCCGTTTCCTGACGTCTATCGACTTTTCTCGGGCGACACGACTCCTGAAAAGATTCTTGCAGCAATCGACAACGCCGAAATCAGCAAAGACGAGCGTGAGAAGCGACTGTTCTATGCTCAGCTGTACATCGGGCTGAATCATGCCGTCGAAGGTCGCGGCGCGGATGCCATCGTCCACCTTCGTGAATCAACGGCCAATAGCTGGGGACGGACTGCAGGCTACGGCCCGCAATACATGTGGCACGTTGGGAGAGTCCACCTGAATTTACTTCTGGAAAAACTGAAGAAAAAGAAAGCAGACAACAAACCAGTCAACACGAAAAAATCTTCCGCTGGACCGCCACAGCCAGGCGACGGACATTGAACAATGCATGTCGCGATAATCACTGCCGGCGGAGCGGGAATGTTCTGCGGTTCGTGCATGCACGACAACACGTGGGCTCGTGCGCTGCGTGACGCCGGCGTCGAAGTCACCCTGATCCCTACCTACACACCAATCCGAGTGGACGAAGAAGACCTCAGCTCGCAACGCGTTTTTTTTGGCGGCATTAACGTCTACCTCGAACATAAATCGAAACTATGGAGAAAACTGCCTCGCTGGATGACCAGTTGGCTCAACCATCCATCACTAATTCGATTCGCTACAGGTTTTGGAATCAGTAACGATGCCAAAGAGTTGGGCGAGCTGACTCTGGATATGCTTGACGGAGAATACGGTTCTCAGCGGCGCGACGTCGACGAACTGGTTTCGTTTATTGCCGACGACCTGAAACCGGACATCGTTTGTTTCAGCAATGCTTTACTTGCCGGCGCAGTTCGATCGCTTCGGCAAGAGTACAACGGGAAAATCTTCTGCACGCTGCAGGGTGACGACATTTTTCTCGACGGACTTTCAGACGAGCATCGGCAGGGTGCCATCGACAGAATCAGTAGCCGAGCAGCCGACTTCGATGGATTTCTCGTTCACAGCAACTACTACCGTGACCACATGGCAGCCATGCTGAGATTGCCTGTCGAGAAATTCGCTCACATTCCACTGGGCATCGACTTCTCCGGTTTTTCGCCGCTGGAGCAGCCTCGAACTGACAACGAGTTTCGCATCGGATACTTCGCGCGAATTTGTCCAGAAAAAGGACTACACCTGCTGGTCGAGTCGGTTCGCAGAATCCGGACTCAACATCCGGATGTAAGACTGATTGCCGGCGGGTATCTCGGTTCTCGTGACGCCGCATATTTCGAAAGTGTGACGAAAGCCGCCGAGGATCTGGGAGACGCATTTGAATACATCGGCAGCCCGGACAACCAATCAGTGAAAGCCGGATTCCTGCAAAGTCTGGACGTATTGTCAGTGCCAGCTCCGTACAAGGAGCCCAAAGGAATCTATGTACTGGAAGTACTTGCCTGCGGAGTTCCCGTGGTGCAACCGGCACATGGTGCCTATCCGGAAATGCTTGCCAAAACGCAAGGCGGACTTCTCTTTGAGCCGGGAGATGTCGACGATCTCGCCGAAAAACTGAGTGGGCTGATCGTCGATTCGGCAAAACGGACTGAACTCGCTACACGGGGAAACACGCTCGTCCGCGAGCGTTACAGCCTGACGGCGATGACAAATGCGACCGTATCCGCGTTTGAGGCATTCCCTCACAATGCGACGGATGTCATTTCTGCCGATCCTGACAGGCAGGAAACTCCTTGAAGCAGGGATTATTGAGTGGTAACGTTACCGGACTAATCATCAGCACTTCTTTCAGTTTCTTCTTCCGCGGGCTTTCCGGCAGCAATCGTTAACACATCTACGCTGTCTGGTCGGTGGTTCGGAGCGGCGTTTCCTGTCGTGTCTTTTCGGTACACTTCAGCGACCGTCGCACTTTTGAAACATTCCGACTTCTGTAACAACTCCTAATCTGGTTCCCGCGCCCCGGTTCGGCTGGTTTCTCGCAGTGGTAATTCGCAAATCGGTGCTGTACCGTTTGTCGTTTCCATTTGGCAGAAGCCGTACAGGTACACTGTTTTTGCCTCGCCGGATCGCTGTCGTTTGAAGGAAAACTTCGTGCGAAGAACTACCGATACCAATCGGATTGTGACGCGGTTTTGCCGTGTGTGCCTTGAATTCGTCATTGCCGTGACCTTGATCACGTCGACTGTCACTTCATGCTTCGCACAGGCGGGAGGCACCGGGCTTCCGAAAGGATTTCGCCCACCACCGCCAATTCCTAAAGAACTTGCAATCGAGAAACCTCTCATCGACCAGGCTCAAGTCGACGATTGGAAACCAAAACGGCTGAACTTCCAGGATGCACTTTCGAAGAAGTTGGCCGGCGGCGTACCCAAGACGATTGATGAAGGATTTCGTGTCAACGTCCAGGCACTGTCTATCGAAGAAAAACGAGACGACCTGACAAATACCCGCAAAGCAATCGTCAGATACATCGACAACTACGTTCCAGAGAAGAACGTGGATGAAAAAAAGTTCGCGTGCAGGTCAGTGGTCAAATACGCGAAGACTTTACTTGACGGCAACTTTCATGTTCGCATGCAGGCGGTGTTACTGATCGGCTCACTTAACATTTCGCCGGAAGTGCCCGGACTGCGTCCCAAACCCGCCGTCGCGTACATCGACGGGCTACCGACGCTTCTCGACATCATTCACGCCCCCGCAGACGGTATCGAACAACCCGAACCCGTGCGAATTCTGGCAGCTATGGTGGCGACTCGGCTTTTGAAACGAGGTCGGCACACGCTTAAGGTTAACAGCAAGATTCCCGTCGATTGTGCGAAACGCATGCTGGCTGAGTTGAAAGGCAACGGTTCAGACTGGTACCACCAGCGACTAATCGAAGCACTTGCTCAGACGGCTTTGTCGAGCGTGCCAAACGCTCAGAATCAGCAGGAACCCCTGATCGTCGAAGCACTCGCAAAGATCCTTGCGAACCCACGACGCTCTAATCAAATCCGCGCCCGCGCCGCTTTTCTAATTGGTAGAGTGCCGATGCCGGGAGGTCTGCAATCAGCATCGATCGCCTATTCGATCGTCAAGCTGACGCAGAAAATCGCCACAGAAGTTAATCAAAGGCGAGTGTCAGGCTCAGATGCGATTTTCAGGCTCAATGACATCTACTTGGCATTTGTCCCGGCGTTTAAAGATGAATCGACAACTGACAGCCGAAAGGGTGCTGGTTTGCAGTCGACGCTTAACCAGAAACCGATTCAGGATGCGTACAAAGATATCAAACCATTAGTGCAACTGATTTTCCGGCAGTTTCAGGGAGCCGGCAAAAATGAGGACGTTCAGATCGTTTTCCCGGCTACCATGATCACGAAGCTGAACGCCTGGACGAAACCTGATAATATGGCTCTGGCTCCGGGACGAGAGCCGATTGACAAGCCACTAACTCCGCCCCCCGCGCAGCCTCAGGCGGCGCGACAGGGCAACCGTGCAGCCCGAGCCAGTTAAGCACGGCTTTGCTCTCATTCACCTTTCGAGTCCAAGCAATCTGTCGATTGCGGAGCAATCCAGAAGAACTTACCGGTCAGTTTCCGGGTGATAGGCCTTCGAGTCCACTGTTCGAACCCAGGGATGGATCGTTGACTCCATTACAGCCAGGGATACAATTTTGGTCTCCGCTCACGCGTCCTGCGCCTCTTCGCGGGCAAACCGAGTGGACAGCTTTATGTTACCAGATGGTTGCCGGTAGCTACTTCTGACAGGCTCAAATCTGCCAGGCTGCTGAACCGGGAATCCTGAAGACTGACTTCCGGATGATGTCTGATAACTTCTGCCCAGTTAAACTGGCTGTCCCTGCCTACTGTTGCCCGGATCCTCTTAAGTGACTCGTGCGGCGATGCCATCGAATGTCGATGGACAATCACAACACGTCCGCGTAATGAGGGACGGCCCGAAAATAACCGCGAGAGTACAGTCTGATGGCACAGTCCAAAGACCTCTTTGACGACAGCACCATGACGTTCGGTGAGCATCTTGAGTGCCTGCGGACGCACTTGATCCGAGCCATTATCGGCTTGGCGATCTGTGTCATCGGTGCGTTGTTTGTCGGCGATAAGATTGTTGCCATCGTGCGATCGCCGATCGATTCGGCGCTTCGCAAAGCCGGACAAGTCGAAGGCTCCAACATCCAGGTCGAGGACGACATCGCGGACGTCTCGATGACGGACATCTGGCACAGCATCCAGGAAAAAATCGGACTCTCAGAACCTTCCGAAAAACCTGAACCAGGCAGCCAGACCCCGGAAACTCCTGCCGAGAAGTTCAAACAAATCAAAACCGACAACAAATTTGATCGAACGATCATCGTCAGCTTTATGCCGGCAGAACTGGCAGCAAGGCTTCATGAATACAACCCGGACGAATATCCGGCAGCAAAGCCAACTTCAGAGGACGATGAAGATCAAGCACTCGAAATTCGCATCGCAGCCCCGGAATTTCAGCAACTTGAAACGGTGATCGATCGTCAAAATCAAACCGTGACGCTGAACGTTCAAGAGGCGTTCATGACCTACCTCAAGGTCGCATTTATTGCTGGACTACTGATCGCAAGCCCGTGGGTGTTCCGGGAAATCTGGATGTTCGTCGCCGCCGGCCTGTACCCGCACGAGCGGAAGTATATTTACATTTACCTGCCGATGAGCTTGTTTCTGTTCACCGGCGGAGCAGTCTTCTGCTTCTATGCAGTGTTTCCGTTTGTGTTGAAATTCCTGCTCAGCTTTAACGCAATGCTCGACGTCAACCCGCAAATTCGCCTTTCTGAATGGATCAATTTCGCGGTGATGCTCCCTGTCATGTTCGGCGTTAGTTTCCAGTTGCCGCTGGTCATGCTTTTCCTCGAACGGATTTCGGTCTTCGAGATCTCGGACTATCGTGAGAAGCGTCGTATGGCCATCCTTGTCATCGCGTTTCTCTCGATGATCCTGACGCCGGCCGATCCAATGAGCATGCTGCTGATGATGTTCCCCCTGACCTTGCTCTACGAACTCGGCATCATTCTCTGCGGCTTTAAAGCACACAAACCAGAGGTCGAAGGTTTGGAACCTGTCTGAAATCGAACTTCGACCGCCGAATCGACTCTCGTATGACAAGCAGTGAATCCGACAGCGCGAAGGCTGACATCGGCATCGTTTCGGCGTTACCGATCGAACTTGGTCAGTTCATGGATCGATGCGAGCGGGTTAAGCATTACAAAGGCGAGGACCTCACATTCAAAGGTGGCCGTTACGACGACATCCGGGTCGTCGTTGCCGAGTCTGGCATGGGTTACGCGCGAGCCCGTAAAGCCTCTCTCGCGATGATCGACGCCCACAGCCCAAAGTGGATTCTCTCGAGCGGTTTTGCGGGAGCTTTGATTCCGACGATGAAGATCGGCCAGATTGTCGTGGCCAACGAAATCGTCGACCAGCACGGGCAGCAAAAGAAGCTCAACCTCAGCCTCGAAAGCGATATCGAAAGCGGTCTCCATGTCGGCAGGCTACTGACCGCCGACGAAATGGTCAGGAAGATCGAGCGGAAGCAGCAGCTTCACGAACAGTTCAAAGCCATCGCCGTCGACATGGAAAGCCTGGCTGTCGCACAGGTCGCTTCCGAAACGAGGACCGGCTTCATGGCCGTGCGAGTCATCAGCGACGACATGTCGGCCGATTTACCTCCCGAAGTCCTGTCGATCATCGGCGACACTGGAGCGGTCCGGGTCGGAGCTGCTCTCACATCAATTTTCAAGCGGCCGGAAAGTGTCAAGGACATGCTCCACCTTCGAACAAACGCTCAGGCCGCGGCGAAAAGTCTGGCGACGTTTCTGGACGGCGTCGTACATCAGCTCCACTCTTCCGGATAGACACGCGTGTGGGACCGAGCCAACGAGACGCTGCGACTTGCATCCCAGGGGCGGGTGCTTTCTACTGGTTGATTCCCCCGACAGATTCACGTCCCGCCACAACCTTACTCTCCACAGAACCCTACAACCTTACTCTCCACAGAACCCTACAACCTTACTCTCCACAGAACCCTACAAC
>CALGTK010000040.1 GCA_937904325.1 uncultured Planctomyces sp. | reverse complement strand
GTTCTACAGCTTGCTCCCCTACTTCGTTGACATCTTACAGCCCTCTTGCGGTAGTGCGCAGGACTGCGCTGAGTTTTCTAGCGTTTCGCCGCAGACGCTCGCTTATCGCCGCCATGCCGTACATGACGTCAATTCTCGAACTCACCCGCTCGCCCCGAGCAATCCATGTGACATTCTGCCAAATATCCGAGAGTATTACCGCTACCAGCGTATCGTTCGCGCGAGCTATTTGCTCACCATTGCTGTCAATCTCGAACACCCAGATTGGGAACGCTGTGGCCTTGCCATCGTCAAGAAGCCTGGCCAATCGAACGGCGCACTGTTTGGCATCTTGCCAGAATTCTCGAATTGACGCCTGACGGTGCTGTTGATTCATCTTTTCGTCGGATGTCCGGTAAAAGTCCAAATTACGAAGAGAATCCGCAAGTTGAAACGTGACGGACTGTATGTCGCGTAAGGAAGGGACATCAAGTTGATGCGGCCTGTCAGCGAACGGGTCGGAACTTGACATGGCTGTATTCCTTGACGTGCCAAATGGGCCGATCGTGAACCTGTAATTAGTGTGGATATCTGAAATTCGCTGACGAAACGGCGATACTGCTGTAGAACGACTAAAATTACTGGGTTGCCGGTTGTGACGTTGATTTCAAATTCCGCCCGGAGGGCAGCTCCGGTGCATGTGATTGTTATCCGCTTGCTTGCCGTGAGACGCGTCGTTTACGAAGTCGCTTTTATAGTTTTGTTGTTCGGCTTCTTTCCATCAACAAGCGTGCGTGCGTGCAGAAGGATCGCCAAGGTTATCCCCCAAAGAAGACTGTTCAAGAGGTATAGTCCCCATTCGACCACATCGGGGATGTTTTTGCTCATCCATGAAGTCCACAGGGACATAGCTGGCTGCGTCAGAATTTCCACGAGGGAATCGGCAATACGCTCGGCCATTGACGGCTGATAGTCCGGATTCTCGAACGCCTCCATTCCAGAACCGAACGCAACTGCCACTGAGCCGATTGATAGAAGCAGGTGAATGACTGCAATACCACCTGATGTGAGGAGAATACTTTTCTTCATGACATCTGCTTCATCCTTGTATCGGCTGGTTTTTTTACGATGGATCGCAGCATTAACGCGACGCACCTCGTTTCTAAAATTCGTTCATGGATCCTCAGCGATTCCGAGTGAAAACACGGAGGATTTCGAGCGATTTGTCAAGCAGGTCCGGTGCCTTGTCTGGTCGGATCAGGGTCCGCGTATGAAACAACAAAGTTTGTCCGTCGGCCTCGAAACAGAATCCTCGTGCGCGTTGCAATATGAGGAACGCTCGGACTTCCGGTGTTAATGCAGCATGAACGGTAGTCGCATCGGCCCCCTGAAGGTGATAGGCCGAATTGAATCCCGCGTCGTCTGGATGCTCTATAAATGGTAGAGCGGCAGTCTTCGCGATCCGAGGCGTGGCAAAGAATTGCCGAGAAACCCAGGTTGCCGGCTGAATCTTGAAGTGCGGAAGCGCAAGCCGATTGGACCGTACCAGGCAGATGGTATGGGATTTGTTATCTACGCCAGGATGGATGTAGTCGACGATGCAGCGCCAGCAGCCATTTGCTTCGGATTCCAAAAAATGCCGAGCGCATCCAGTAACGTGCGAGCCCTGCAAATTGTCAAAGTGAGAGTACGGCTGCAAGACGCCAGTGTCTCTCTCTGTATACGAAAAACCCAGAATCTCGGCAATTCTTTGCCACGCATCTGATCGCGAACCCTGTATCCAGTGCTTGAGCAGCCAGAAGACCACGAGGATAACGAGCAAAAATATCGACCAGTGGGAAAACGTGAACATGAGGCGGACACTTTGATAAAGGCTAACGGCCGCGTTAACCGAGCCGCGGCAAGTGATTGTCAATTTCGAACCCGCCCGGCTACCGCGGCTCCGGTTCAACGCATTGTTATCCCGCGTTTGGGTTTAGCGTTTTGGATCTTGCCACCAGTTTTTATATATTGCTGCAATGATTCCGTCATCATCACGATTAAGTCGAACCGTGTAGTCTGCGTAGTCCTGTCCGCGAACCTCCCATATTATCGTAATTCGATCTGAATCGGCAGCGTTTCTGCCAACGACGTACATAGCGTTAGTCGAACCGTATGATGGAATTGGTCGCACGGGATCAAATTCGATTTGGCGCAAAGCTGATTCGGTGAGCGAGATTGCCGCCTCGTCCGCCAGTTCAAACGCGGCATCCTGCGAAACCCGAACAGTGGCAAAAGGACCATCAAAGTTCCGAATGCCCTGAACGGCAGCAATTACGCAAGCCGCAATCGGAATCAGTATCAAGAGTGTGCGAGTTCGGTATCGCATTTTTGGAATTGCTTGAGCGGGATAACGTCCAGTATCACCGGGTTGCCGCCGGCGACGTTGATTTCAGATTCGGCACGGCTGGCACCTCTGGTGCATGCGAATGTTATGCCGCGCCGTCAGATCGCAAGTGGTCACTGAGCAATTTTGTGACGACGTCGATGTTCGTGCCCACTTGGTCGAATAGTGCGACAACCGATTCATCAGGATCCATCAATGTACCAAGTAGAATGTGTACAACGTCAATAACCTTGCTATTGGAGATTCGGGCCTGATCCATTGCTTTTTCAATCGAGCGTTTAGCACCGCCGGAATGGGTCGTCATTACGATTTCAACAGCCGCTGCCCGCAATTCATTTATGTCTGTAGCTGATTTCTCAAGAAGTTCACAGGCATCTGGAGCGGAGTTGATCACGCCAATAACTATATGTAAGCCACCAATATGGTCTTGCTTCAGTTGCTGTGCCACCCGGTTTGCGGCCAGCATGCATTGCCGTGCATTGTCAGTGAATCTCTCATACATCGGACCGGTCAGTGACCTCCAACAGAATCTGCGGCATAACGTCCGAGCTCACCCAGCCCTGACCGGGGAGCGAGCGTGGAATGCAGAATTAGGGTTCAAGTTACGGGAAGCTTTCAATCTCGCGGCGGGTCAGTGTTTGGGTACAGCGCCTTGTTCTGCTCCTGTATTTTATCACGCAACGAACTCGGAAAGGAACGCAAAAGGGCTCGGATCGCTTTGATAGTCGCATTGTCAGATTCAATCTCATCCCATGCCTGGTCTACGGCCGAGATGCCCATCCACCCCGTGATCGTAGGGTCTGCGCCTGCACGGAGTAACAGAGAACAATGTCGGTGTGTCCTCCCCGAACCGCTTCTCGAATCGCGGTATTTCCGATGCGATGTTCGTCGTTTGCGTTTGGATTGACGCGGGCTGAGAGGAGGCGAACGACGACGTCAGTCTTACCGTTATCGGCAGCACGGATCAAAGGAGTCTGCTGCACATAGTCAAACTGCTCAAGTGTAAGGGGACAATCGTGGCTGAGGAAAAAATCGACCATCTCAACATCACCATCTTGAGCGGCATCATGTAAAAATGTATTGCCGTCCTCCTCGATCAGGTCATCAAGAGCAGCTCCATCTGCAATCAGTTTCGAAGCGCTCTCGTAGTTCCGCTCCGACAGAGCGATCCACAGCGGAGGCCAATCGTCGGGATCCATCATGTTCGGGTCGAATCCCATTTTCTTAGCATAACGTC
>CALGTK010000039.1 GCA_937904325.1 uncultured Planctomyces sp. | reverse complement strand
TTGACGCTGTTTGGTTTGACGCTGTTTGGTTTGACGCTGTTTGGTTTGACGCTGTGCCTGATGCTTACTGCGCGTCATTCCCGTGAAGGCAGAAAGTCAACGTAATTTGGCCACCGATTTCAGTAAACGTGATCAATTTTTGTGCACGAGTGACGAGGAATTTAGCGAACGTTGCCTACAGAAATCGGGACACTCGCTCGCTTGTCGGTTCGACTGGCCCGTCTTCATCGTTGACGAATTTCTCTTCCTTGCCGTACAGGAATTCGAGCTTCAACAGGTCCTTCTCAATCAACGATTCCGCAAAAGAGGGCATGTAGCCAGTCGGCGTCAACGACTTCCCGTTTCGGTAATTAAAGATGTCGTGTACGACCAGATCGTTGCGGGCAGGATCGTATCCCGCGATTTCTGAAATCTGGGTGACGACTCTTTTGCCGCCTGGTTTGCGATCGATCTGCACGATGACGTCGATGGCCGAGGCGATTTGACGTTGAATCGAAACGACCGGCAATTCGACAGCCATAAGTACCAGAATTTCCAGTCGCTTCAGGACATCAATTGTGCTGTTGGCGTGGATGGTCGTCATGGAGCCGTCATGCCCAGTGTTCATGGCCTGGAGCATGTCCAGCGCTTCGGCCCCGCGGCATTCGCCGACGATTACACGGTCTGGCCGCATTCGCAGAGCGTTTTTCACCAGGTCGCGAATGTTGTACTCGCCAACACCTTCAACGTTAGCCTGCTTTGATTCAAGAGTGACAACGTGTTCCTGGTGAAGTTGCAGTTCCGTTGTGTCTTCGATCGTGACGATCCGTTCACGATGCGGGACAAAGCTCGACAGCACATTGAGCATTGTCGTCTTTCCTGTGCCTGTTCCACCGCTGACCAGAACGTTCTTCCGGTCGACCACGCAGGCTCGAATAAACATCGCGGCTGCGGACGTAACCGACTGTTTTTCGATCAGGTCGTCCATCGTGAAGCGGTACGCAGGGAACTTTCGAATCGTCAGACACGGGCCTCGCACGGCCAGTGGCGGAATGATCGCGTTCACGCGAGAGCCGTCGGGAAGTCGAGCATCAACAAGCGGCTGACTTTTGTCGATGCGTCTTCCGACACCGGCGACAATCCGCTCGATGATTGATTCAGTGACCTTGTCAGAAAGAAACCGTCGTCCGGACAGTTCCAGCACTCCTTCGCGTTCGACATAAATCTGGTCGCTCTTGACGACCATAATTTCAGTGATGGTTGGTGCTCGCAGAAGATCTTGCAGCGGGCCGAAACCGAAGACGGTGTCCTTCAGGTCTTTCTTGAGCCGTCGCAGAATAATGTATCGACTGAACTCGCGATGGAGATGCGGGCGTACGAGCGGGAAAACATCGGCAAACATGTATTCCGTACGCTGAATCTGCGAACTGAGATCCGGCTGGCCATCCAGTTCCAGTCGCTCCCGGATGAACAGCATCAGATTTTCGAGTTCCGTCTCGCGTTCCGGGACGAGAGTCTGCGGAACGTCGTACTCGTTCCATGTGAGTCGCGCCAGGCTGTCCAGCGTGCTGCGGTCGCTCTCCAGGATCAGTTGGTTGATCGTCAGATCTCGAAGGCTCAGGCCGATCACCTCTTCAAGCAAAGCCAGATTCTCCGGGCCGAACAGATTCAACTCGCGGCACACATCTTCGATGTGCCGTTCCAGCAGCAGAATGCTTTCGTTGTCGCCGAGTCGATTGGCTTCGAGTTCGTACAGGTCGAACCGTTCGAGCAGACGCCGATGAACTCGCAGTTCCAGATCAGCCATGATCGAACGCAGGTGAGCTTCCAGTTCGGCGCGGCTGATCGGCGCGGCCTTGTCCGATTCAAACGTCAGCGTGAATGGTCCGATTCGTACCGTTTCTCCGGCGGCGAAGCCGACGCTCTGGCCACCTATCACTTCGGTGTCGCCGACCATGCAACTATTGATGCCGACGTTTTCGAACTGCAACTTTCCGTCGTCACTTCGGACGATCGCTTGCCGCTTTGAGACCAGCGGGCTTTGCAGTGTCAGTACATTCACCCGGTCACGTCCAACTGAGATCTCAGACTCATCGGTCTCGATCTGCTGACGACGACTATCGTGAACCTTGTTAAACCAGATTTTCATGCCGGCCGATTCTTAGAGAGTTACACAACTGAATTCAGGCTACGCCGGTGGCTGATCAACGTTGTTCAGGAAGTCCGCGAAGCCTGAATCGACAGCCTTTTCTTCACCGTCGTCATCGAAATATTCGCCCTCGTCGGAGAGCCCTTCGTCTTCGTCAGCAAGTAGCTCCATTTCGTCTTCATCCGAAGTGAACGCGTTTTCCTGGTCGCAGACAACAGTTTCTTCGTCAAATTAGTTTCTTCGTCAAATTGGGCACTACCAGCAACGATAAGCGGTTTTACTGCCACATTGCCCGACTCTTCCGACGATTCAGAGTTGCCTGGTGTGGGAACGGTGTCTCCGGCAGATGCTCTGTTTTTCATCTTACCGAACATTCTGAACAGGGACTTTATTTTGCCAGGCGTTTGCTCGATGGCCGCCGCTTCTGCAACTTCCGTGTCAACGTTGGACTCTGTCTGCTGGCTGTTGATTTGCGTACCATTGCCGCTGAGCAGATTCTGTACACCCACATCCGAGCCACTGATCACTAACCTGCAGTGCTTGCGGCTGACATTGCTGGAAAGAACTCGCCGGTCGCAGTCCTCGTCGCGACCGATCACGACTTCGTTTTCGACGTCAACGCGTTTCTTCAGTGCCCGTACCAAGAGTGTCACCTTCATGAAAACTGCCTCTTCCGATTGTGATTTCGCAGAAACCGTCCCGGGCCTAAGCATCTGAATCAGAAAGTCCGAGTGTTTCCATCCGACCATAGAGACTCGGGCGAGTAATTTTCAACAAGCGAGCGGCCATTGTCTTATTACCTTTCGCCTGTTCGAGAGCCCGCTCAATTTGCTGCCGCTCGACACGCTTCAGTAGCGGTTCCAATGCTTCGATTGGACCATCGGAAATCGGGCCCAGTCGCTGAGCATCCAGGCCCGTTCTTAGACGAAACGGTAAATGATCGGCGCGGATGACCGGGCCGTCCGAATCGCACAATGCTTCGTAGATCACTTCGTCGAGTTCGTCCAGATTGCCCGGCCAGTTGTACTCTTCAAACTGAGACCAGACCTCTGCTGAGAAACCGGTCACCTGTTTCGATTGGTCATGGTTACGCTGCTCCAGAAAATGCTGGGCAAGAACCTGTAGATCATCCATCCGGTGCCGGAGAGGCAGCAACTCAATCTGCACAGAAGTCAGCAGGTAGTAGAAGTCGTCAGATATTTGCTCGTTCGTGCGAGCATCTTCAAGACCAATACGACTCGACGAAAGAAGCCTGACATTCGATCGGAAGTCGGCTCCGCGCGGCGATGCCACAAAATCAACCAGCCGCTGCTGAACGTCGCGTGGCAGCGTGTCGACATCGTCCAGAAACACGCAGCCGGGCTGAAGCGCTGCGATCGGCAATTGTTCGCCCCAGTCGGCTTCCACGAGTCGGCGAATGGCTTCGTGTAATTCGCGAGGCGGCATCAGTTGGCATTGAATTGGCACGAAGGCCTGTTGACCTAGATCGCTGGTGTAATGAATCGTTCGAGCAATGTGCTCCTTGCCCGTTCCTTTTTCACCGCAAATGTGAACCGTCGCTCGCGACTGACGCGCTGCTTCGACCTGATCAATCACTCGCTTCATCGAAACACTGTTCGTCAAAATCGAATCTTCGCCGTATCGCTGCCGCAGTTCATGCCGTAGTGCCGCGAGTTCCGCGTGGACCCGTGTGACAATGCTGGTGTCTGTGCTTGCCGGTTTTGTCGGGATTTCTGTGACGATGCCGATGACAAAGTCGACCTGCCCGTCAGTGTCGAGCGGGTAGAAGTGGACCATTCGCGGAGTTATCTGGCCCGATTCCCGATGAACGAATTGACGAACAAGCTCGCGAGGTTCGCTGTCGATTGTTTCCTGAGGCGGGCATAACGCGCCGGTCAACGCTTCGATTGATGCTGCCTCGCCGGATGACGCAAATTCACAAACGGCACCGACAACTTCTGGCAACGTCCATCCGGTCAGCGTCTGGCAACCTTCGTTCAGAAAGACGACTCGTCGCTGAGAATCCACCAGGAACATCGGTGAATCGACAGCGTTGATCGCTGCTTCAAACCGAATCTTTTTCCGGGATGCTCGTTTCGCCACGATGCTCGTCCGACCGTTGTTGAGTTCACACGTCTGTTCAAAATCTACTTCGTATCGTACCAGCGGTTCAGAATGAAAGCTCCAACGATACTGACGGCTCCGAAAATTGTAATGC
The DNA here is from genome assembly GCA_937904325.1 of uncultured Planctomyces sp. Classification (GTDB taxonomy): domain Bacteria; phylum Planctomycetota; class Planctomycetia; order Planctomycetales; family Planctomycetaceae; genus JABMPE01. The sequence continues at coordinate 11,700 of CALGTK010000039.1, read as the reverse complement.
CGAGTAGAGTCGATGCGATGACGGCTGCAAACAGCTCATCCGTCCGCATCTGGCTGGTGTTTCGACCGATCAGGAATCCCAGCCCGTAGTCGTTGACTCCGAAGCCTGCAAAATATTCTCCGACCAAAGCACCCACGACGGAAAGTCCGCTTGATGTTCTGGCGCCGGTAATCAAATGTGGGACTGCGTTCGGCAGACGGAGCTTCAGCCAGATTTGCCAGCGGCTGGCCCGGTTCAGGCGGAAGAGATCGAGCAGTTCAGGATCGACGGCCAGCATGCCAGTCGTCGTTGAAGTGATGATCGGAAATAAGCTGATCACAAATGTGATGATCACGATGCTGCGAAAGCCGGATCCAAACCAGTTAATGACCAGCGGAGCGATGGCGACAATCGGAACCGTCTGAAGAAAAATTGCGTACGGGTAGCAACTGATCCGAATCAATCGCGACTGGGAAAAGAAAAACGCGATCACGACGCCGGCAATCAGACTGGCAGCGAAACCCGCAAGCGCGGCCGCAGCTGACACTTTCGTAGCGGCCGCGAGCTTTCCGAATGTCGAGACGGCTGCCGAAGCAACTCGGACGGGGCTCGGAACCAGAAACGGTTTCAGATCAAACCACCACACGCTGAACTGCCAAAAGCTAAGTAGTACGACCAGCAGAATCAGCGGTGGAGCAACTGCACGCATAACTTGAGTGAGGTTCGATTTCGAAGTGTCAGGCATTACGTAATGCCCTCCGTATCCGAAACTTCAGCACTCGCTTTGTCAGCACCGGCAAGATCAGCTGCGCGTCGCAAGTGTCTGCTGACGATGCCCGTCAGCTGCGCGAACTCAGGATCAGCACGCAGCCGGGGTGTTCGAGGAAAACTAAACGGGACATCGATCGATTCCAGAATCGTGCCCGGCGCACGACTCATCACAAGCACTCGCTGACTGAGAAACACTGCTTCCGAAACGTTGTGTGTCACAAAAAGCCCCGTCCAGCGATTGCTCCACCACAGCCGCTGCAATTCTTCATTGAGCTGCTGTCGAAGAATGTCGTCTAACGCGGCGAACGGTTCATCGAGGAGCATGATGTCTGGATCAGTCACCAGCGCTCGAGCGAGCGATACTCGCATCCGCATTCCACCTGACAGTTCGGACGGGCGTTTAGCAGTGTCTTCCGGAGACAATCCTACCAGTTGAGTCGTTCGCTCAACCAACGCCTGCGAGTCAGCCTTGCTTAATGCTTTGTTTGATGCCTCGCTCGCCCGATCCAGCTCAAGCGGAAGCCGAACATTTCCGGCAACAGTCCGCCAGGGAAGCAGGTTGGGTTCCTGAAAAACAAACGCCGCTTTGGTCTGTGAATTCCCCGGCTCACTGCCATCGACTGTCAACTGCCCCGAGGTCGCCTTTCGCAAGCCGGCCACTAGTCTCAGCAACGTCGACTTGCCACAACCCGAAGGCCCCACGATCGAAACAAATTCCCCTTTCGCGACGGATAGATCAACAGCGGTGAGACTCGGTAGCGCATCGCCGTACGACATGCCAACCTGGCGAGCAATGATTTGTGGGGTATCGACCATGCTGGTGTATCAAAGTCTGGCTGAACGGTCACAGTGAGTACCGCACAAGAATATCGAATGCTCCTCTGTAGTTGCATCGAGCTAGCCAGAATCGTTCTATCTATGGTCGGGCCTGGTTCCGCCGGTTGCCTCTCCTTCTGCCACCAGTTCTGCGTTGGTTCGACGTCGCCGGGTCGAAATTCGAATTCGACTGAGTGGGGATGGCAGCGTTCGTCGCTTGTTGCTATGCAGTCCGGCGAGCGTGTAGTTCCTCAACTTTCACAGGCACCATCGAGGCAAGGTTCTGACGTTCGCCGACGTCGTCGACCAGGTTGAAGAGTTCGACGCTGCAGTCTTCGAAGTACTCGATCAATCGTGCCATCCCGGTTTCGATCGTAAGCTCGCAGGAACGGAACCCGATTTCCAGCACCTGGCCGATCATCAGACCGGCCGCCAGGACGCTGCCGACGCCGGTACGTCTCCGTGCTGCTCCGGTCAGTGAATCGAAACTCGGCGGAACCATTATCATCCACGTCGCAGCTGATCGAGCGTTTCTCGCCGTTGACGTCGTAGTCGACCTGGTAGCTGCCCGGTTTCGGATTCGAGAACCCCGTTATATTTGCACCACGCAGTGGTCGAGTGGCTGGTCGCAATCCCTGTCCGCGAGGCTGCGGATCAACCTGCCCGCCGCGTTCCACGACTTCTCCGTAAAAACCGTCATTGATGTACGGGTAGGTTTTTGTGGCGTGGTAGTGATTGTCGTCCGCTCGGCCACAATGCCCGCCCCACTTATCGAGTTCCCCCACGATCAATGTATTCGTGACGCCGTTGTTCTTGATCGGGTTGAAGATCGAAACTCTGTTAACGGCCAGAGCGATCGCCCCTCAAAAGAAATTCGCCTTTGCCGACATTGGATTCCGAGCTGGCACCGGGTTCAGCGGAATCTGCCAGATATTGTATTCTGAAATACGGCTGAGGAATCGGCACCTGCTGCTGCCATGCGGTGATGCCAACCAGCATGTCATGATCGGGCATGCCGTTTGATTCGACGTAGAGAAAGTCGCCGTCCCATCTCAGTTTAACCTTCTTCTTGAAAGGCGTGAAGAACTTTGCAATCGAAGGCTGCGCAGCAACAGGCAGAGGCTTCCTTGTCTGCAGAGCCAGCATTCGAACATTGGGCTCAGTGTTAAATTTCGGAATCTGAAGCTGCCGCAGTTCAACCCAAAGGCGATCTGAGTCTGACAGTTCGTCAGCGGGCACCACGGCGGTCTTGTCATGACGCGTTTCGTCAGCGGTATGATGGTGTCCGGGATGGGCGAGAACGACTGCGATCGGAGCCGCCAGCAACGACCGTTTTCTTTGTAAAACGGCCCGCACAACGACTCAACAAAGCTGTCGAACTTCGTGTCGCGAAGAACCCCATTGAGTGCGTCATAAAACACATGCCTGATCGACGCTGGCAGTTTAGAAGTGCCAACCACAGTTCCTGCTGCAGCGCCGTACGACGCTGACCAGGAGCCAGCAGTTACACTCCATCCACCAATATCAAGACCGCGAGAACCTGTCTTCTGTCCAGATCAATCGCCGGACTTTTTCAACGGGCTGGTAGTCGCTCTCGGACCGGACAACAGAACTGAAAGTCATGATCTTGATAAATAACGGGCTGCCAGCGGACGCTCGTTGACGAAGTGCTCACGTCAAACTGTGGCTCCTCACAAGCATCAAGCGATCCACTTCAGAACGAATAGCAGTTGTATGCAATTCACAACACGAGACAGACAGCAGCTGGCGAGTCTCAGCATTGTCTACGAAACCTCGCAAATTCCGGTAAAAGGTATGGTTTCGCAGACGTGATCGAGTGGTTGATGTCGAGGTGATCGGCTCAACTGGTGTCTCTTTACCAGAGGCAGTTTTGTCGATCACCGCTGCGAAAAGTGATTAAAGATCGAAGCGGAGGGCATCTCGTGCCGCCATCAAATTGGAAGTCAACGGTGAGGGGTCACGTGTGCGCAGGACTGAATTCACTGATCCTGCTTCTTCAGCTTGATCGCTTCCAGACGCTTTGCATCAGACCGATGCACTGCACACTGAGGATGGATGCCAGTAGATGAGTACGAGATTTCTGCACATACCGGACAGCGTTTTCGTTCACGAGGTTGGAACAACGGTGTTGGTTTTCGATTGTGCATGCAGTTGCTTCCGGGGAGTGTGTACGAGACCCACTGTCAAAACGCGGGTTGTCAGTGGGGATCTGGATTTGTTTCGTCGGTCGCGTCATCTCTGCCTGGCTCGAATGTGCTGGTCATTTTTCGCCACGGAAGTGTGAACGGTGTCGTTCGACGCATGACGAGCACCGGACGGCGTTGCGTCCGATGCTCAGTCACTGTGAGTTACCAGCAAAGTGCCGGTTGCCCCCGGCTAGAGAGTTCTGACGTTCTCTGCGCAAGGTCCCTTCGGTCCTGATCCGAGCGTGTAGGAAACTTGTTGACCTTCCATTAGTTGATCGAACCCACCGCCTTCGACACCCGAACTGTGGAAGAAGACATCCTTGCCACTTCCGTCGTCGATGAATCCAAAGCCTTTTTCCGTAATCCGTTTGATCGTGCCTTCAGCCATTGCTTTTGTCCAGTTTTCAAAATTCGCGCAAACTTCAGAGCGTGAAACATTCATGCAAATCCGGATGCCATTCGAATTCATTGTACTCGATCGTGAGGAAAACTTCGTTGACTCGCCGATAAAGTTCAGAGATGGATGATTTGCAAGCGATGGCTGGTGTTGAACAAACGACAATTCGACCGCGGAAGCTGCGTTCAGACATGTAATTTGCGAGGCACCAACCGTCGGTTTTTACTTGGGCGGAAATGGCGAACGGCAGATCGTCGGAGAATAATTGAATATTTCCTTTCGACGTTCGTCATTTAAAGCCCGCAAGGTGGCAATGTTCGTCGATGGGATCTGATCGGGATTCGGGTGTTCTTCCAAGGCTCGACTTACCGTGCTTTCGCGTAGTACATGCAGCAACGGGTACGGAGATCGATTTGTCAGATTTTCGGGGTCACCAGACTTTGTGCCTTCGAATTGATAGTCGGGGTGAAAACTCGCAATCTGAAAACGACCTGTCCAACCATGTGTATCACAAAGTACATCGGCGAGGTCGAGAAATTGATTGTAGTCCTCGAAGCGACGCAGCAGATTCGGGATAATGAGCAAAGTTGTTTCAAGAACTTCCGGCTCCGTTTCGTCAAGAGTGGCAATTTCGATGCAAAGATCGTCCAGTAGCTGTTGCTCGGATGCAGCTTCCGACACGATCAGTCGCACCTGGCCAGCATGCCAGGGCTCGCCAGCAAATGGACACAGTCCCAGACCCAGCACGGCTTCTTCCACCCATCGACGCACAAGCTCGATTTCCATCTTCGCCTTCTACTTTTCAGCTGTGGTTAAGATCTGGCGAAGTTGATTTCGGTGAAGCTGACGGCCTCGTTGTATTGAACGAGCGAGGCCATAGAAAATCGGACTGACCGCAAAGATCCACATCACTGGTGTCAGCACATCCAGGATCACAGCGGCGAACAGCATGAAAACGAACATGGCTGCATTGGACGACAGGGGGAGGGAATCTATTTTCGCAGCGAATCAATTAATGCTTCCAGATTCCTGACTAATTGTTTCCCGCGTTCGATGAGCCTTATAAACGCGATGGTGATCTGGCCAATCCCGAACAGCCAGCACTTCACGCCGAAATTCTTTCGAAGAGATCACGAGCACCTCCTTGCTGGTGCCCAGCTTATTCGAACTACCAGGATGGCGCTACTCTTAACGATGCGACGCTCTAGTGCAATCGTAATGGCCTGCTTAAACACATGCGGACATCCATTCGGAGCAGTGTCGGAGTGTCAATAAAATGTCGGTGTTTGGAGCGACGTTTATGTGCCCCACTTTCATGACAGCCTCTCTTTTCAAGACGCGGTCCAGACATTCGCCTGTCGTGAAGATCGTGAAGCGGCAATTTGCGTCTTAACCAACACCTGAAGAAATACGGGCAATGAAAATTCGGACCAGGCTGATGCTTGCAGTAGCAAGTCCTTTAGTGATGCTGTGCCTTATGAATCTGCTGATCCGCAGGTAAAAGCAGAACGGCAGTAGAATTCTCCCCGTTGAACCCGAAAGATTTATCAAATCTTGACAGTCGATAGGCGATGTCGACAAAATAGCTTGCAGCTTGTTTCCTGAGTCGCGTGATACCGTAATTTCGTCAGATACCTATCGAACGATGTTTCAAATGCTTGCCTGTCCTGCCTCTGCAAAAACCGGAAAACGCGACTGGGTTACCCTCGCGTTTCTGATGCTGACATTCCTGTTGCCAACATCCGCATTTGTGGGTCTATTGGCTATGTCCAGCACTGAAGCGGAAGTTGAATTCTTCGGCGAGGAAGAGGTCGAAGAGTGCGTGGCAGTTGTCCAACGGAACAAGACCCGACGGCGATCTACGGCCAGGCCCAAACGCGATATACAGAATCGCGTTAACGTTGCCCTGACGCATCACTCGGACGTTTGTCACGAACGCATCATTTCAGGCCACCGTTATCCGAACGGCCTGCTGGCTCCGATTCGCTGTTAACGGAGACCGTCGTCGGTTCGACGAAAGCATTTATCTTTGTACAGCCGTGCGCAAACTGCTTTCCTGAGTGATGTTGGCCGGCCCGGATCGACTGTCAGATTTATTTCGCCACGCTGCTTTTGGAATCCCGATCGCTACATGGTGAGGCGATACCAGGATCTGACTTGAGGCCCGTCAGTACGCAATTTTCGAGCGCCGACGCGTTCCGAATCTGACGCATCAGGAATTCACTTCCGTCTGAAGACTTAACTCATCGACCGCATGCCCGGCGACGAGATTCAGAGAACTTAGGAGTTGTCTTTCGGATTACTCCTCCCCTCTGCAGCCAGCATTCAAACCAGATTTGGAGTTTCATAATGACTCACGAGGAACACACATTGAACAGCAACGTTCCAGTGTCTTCATCTTCGACGTTGGGCGATGATCTGATTGCCGGACTTGTCGTTTTTCTAGTGGCGTTACCGCTTTGCCTGGGCATTGCCCTTGCATCGGGCGCCCCGCTGTTTTCCGGACTGATTGCAGGGATTATCGGTGGACTCATCGTGGGCTGTGTCAGCGGTTCACATACAAGTGTCAGCGGTCCGGCAGCCGGACTGACTGCGATTGTCGCGGCACAAATCACGTCGCTGGGGTTTGAGGCATTTCTACTGGCAGTGTTGATCGGCGGGTTATTGCAGATCGGTCTGGGGGTAATGAAAGCTGGTGCACTTTCCGCATTCTTTCCTTCGAGTGTGATCAAGGGCCTGTTGGCAGCAATCGGAGTTATCCTGATTTTAAAACAGTTTCCCCATATTTTTGGCCATGATGCTGATCCTGAAGGCGAGATGTCGTTCATTCAGCCCGACCATGAAAATACTTTTTCGGAACTCATTCACATCGCTGACGACATTCACCCAGGCGCCACCGCGATCGGGCTGCTGTCAATCGCTGTTCTGGTTGGCTGGGGGAAAATCAAGCTACTGAAGAATTCCATCGTGCCGGCACCGTTGGTTGTTGTATTGATGGGTGTTGCAATCAATCTGTTCTTCAAATCGCTTGGAGGACGCTGGTTGATAGAACAAAGTCACCTGGTTGACGTTCCCATTGCTCAAACTGCGACTGAATTTTTTGGGTTCCTGACGATGCCTGATTTTTTTCAATGGAACAACCCAGCCGTTTACGTGGGCGGAGTGACTATTGCAATCGTCGCTTCGCTGGAAACGCTGCTGAATCTGGAGGCAGTCGACAAGTTGGATCCGCAGAAACGAGCCTCTCCGCCAAGCCGAGAGTTGATTGCTCAGGGATGTGGAAACGTTGCCGCCGGTTTGCTGGGCGGCATCCCCGTGACTTCAGTCATCGTTCGAGGTTCCGTCAACTGCGCATCTGGTGCCAAAACGAAAGTGTCGACGCTTTTCCATGGACTGCTGCTGCTACTTTCCGTCGGATTTTTGCCGTCATACCTAAACATGATCCCGCTGTCGGCTCTGGCGGCGATCCTTCTTGTGACCGGTTTCAAACTTGCCAGCCCGCAACTGTTCAAGCAGATGTGGGGCGAAGGCCGGTACCAGTTTGCACCGTTCATCATCACGCTGACTTCGATCGTTCTGACTGACCTGCTGATTGGAATTCTGATCGGTCTGGCCGTCAGCATCCTCTTCATTCTGAACAGCAACCTCCGGGCTCCGATTCGACAAATTGTGGAGAACCGGGACGGGAGCGAGTTGACTCGCATCGAATTAGCGGACCAGGTCAGCTTCCTCAATCGAGCCGCGTTGGACACGATCTTTAATAATGCTGAAGCGGGCAGTGAGTACCTGATCGATGCGACGAATACCGACTTCATCGACCCGGATGTCTTAAGCCTGATTCGCGATTTTAAAGCGGTCTCAGGACCAGCGCGAGGCGTGAAGGTCAACCTGGAAGGTTTCCGAGTCAGTTATCACCTGAACGATGAGATTCAGTAGTTTGCCGGCGATAGGACTCGCAGGTTTTGGAAATCCTCCACGAAGGCAACCGCCGATTCAGTACCGGCAATCAGCTTTCGCGAGACTTCGTTCGCCAGGTCGACGCAACTTCACAAACGCAAACATACTGTCAACGAAATCGTGTCGCGCAGCAGCGTGATTCGAGAAGCCGTCGAATCCGGACAGGCCCGAGTATGGGAGCGGTCTACGATGTGAAGTCCGGCGAAATTTAATTCTTTGACGACTAACCAACAGGGGCTGGCCACTTCGACTCAAAGTTCACCTAAGACGTAAAGTGACTGTCCAGTCATTCCCACGAGGGTCGGAATCTACTGCCACAACTGGGGCCGTGGCTGCGCGGGGATGACGAACATAGAGACTTGTTTCGGTCTCGTTGTTGAGTAGGACTGTTGACGTTTTTCCTTCACACGCCGAATAATTTAGCATGTCAGGAGTTCTCACCCGACCACCGCCCGCCACTTCCAAAGCGAACAACCATGTCGAACACTCAGACCCTGCGTTGCCATTTTGCATTAACACTTCTGCTGGTTGTGCTGAACGTGGTTGTAAGCACGGAAGCGGCAGAACAAACGCGACAGCCAAACATCGTTTTTGTTCTGGCGGACGATCTAGGCTGGTCAGAACTCGGCTGCTACGGAAACACGTTCCACGAGACACCGCACCTGGACAGCCTCGCGAAACAGGGTATGCGTTTCACAAATGCGTACGCAGCAGCACCGGTTTGCTCGCCGTACCGAGCGGCTTTGCTGACGGGACAGCACCCCGCGCGACTCGGCATCCTCGATTACCTTCGGCCGAATTCGTCAAACGCCCTGCCAGCAGACAAGGTAACCCTGCCGGAAGTTCTATCTCGAAATGGCTACCAGACGGGGATGGTCGGCAAGTGGCATCTGACCGGCTACCGACATCACGATGCCGAGTTTGAAATTAGACCGACCGATCACGGCTTCGGCTGGAATATCGGCAGCGAGATCAAAGGTGTCGGGAACGGAGCCAACTTCTGGCCCTACGTTTTCCGTGATCAGGGTATCCGCTGGCTCGATCTGCCCGAGAATCGTCTTGGCGACGATGAGTACCTGACTGATCGACTGAATCTGGAAGCCGTGGAGTTCCTCGAACGGAATAAGGACAAGCCGTTCTTTCTTTATCTCAGTCACTATGCACCGCACACGATTCTAAATGGCCGGCCAGACCTGGTCGCGAAGTACCGCAACAAGCAGACGCCCGGAAAATGTACACGCGACAATTGCTACATTTGCATAGATGCCGGTTTGACAGGCGACGCCCAACATCACTGGGCTGGCAGTCGCAATCCTCACTTAGCCGCGATGCTGGAAAGTATCGATCAGGGAGTTGGCCTGCTGACGAAAAAACTGGACGAACTCGGCCTTGCAGAGAACACCATCTTCATTTTTACGAGTGACAACGGTGGTGAAACAAACGTTACGTCTAATGCACCGCTCCGTGGCGGCAAGAGCCAGCTCTACGAAGGTGGAATTCGAGTTCCGCTGATCGTTCGCTGGCCCGGCCATGTACGGGAAAGTTCCGTTTGTACGCAACCAACCGCGAATTACGACTTCTACCCGACCGTTCTGGCGGCCACAGACGTGTCTCCAGATCCGACCCAGAAACTCGATGGTGTCTCAACTCTTCCGACGTGGAAAGACCCAACGATTGAACCTGACCGCGAAGCTATCTTCTGGCATTACCCTCTCGACCAGCCCCATTTTCTGGGTGGAGTTTCCGCGGGAGCAATCCGATCTGGCAACTGGAAGTTGATCGAGAAGTTCGATGATCAAACAGCGTCTCGTTTTGAGTTATACAATCTCGCGGCCGACGAATCCGAAACGCATAACGTCGCAAGCGACGAACCCGATCGAGTGTTTCATCTTCAGCAGATGCTTCAATCGTGGAGATTGGAAGTTGGAGCGAAAATTCCGTCAGCACCTTTGCTGGTTTCGCCACGAAATCTCTACTTCGGCGATCACTTTTCTGAAGGACAAGTAAGTAGTCGCTGGCACTTCCAAAAAGAATGGGTTGTCGAAAACGGCGTCCTGCGACGAAATGAGCACGTCGGTGAGAATAAACGAATTTTCGTCAAAGACCCGATTTATCGTGACTGCGTGGTCCGTTTTGATTTTCGTTTCGATGGAGCGACTGACCTTCGTTTCGTAACTGGATCGTCAGGTCACTACAACGCGGTGGTCCATATTCGTCCCGACCATTTCTATATTCAGACGGCGACGGATGATCGAGGTCCGTACTTTTCTCGCCGACATGGCGAATGCGCCTACGACTTTGATCCTGCGACATGGCACACGATGACCGTAGAGTTTTTCGGGGACGAAGTGGTGGCTCACGTCGACCACCAACACCTTGTCTACGCGAAACATCCGATTCTTGATCAACAGCTAACGTACCTGGCGATTCAGGTTGACCAGTCGGGAGCAGCGTTCGACAACTTACAGGTCTTTAAAGCTGCGCGACATTCTGATCAGGCTGAGAATAGAAAACTCATTCAGCGAATGACCGATCTGCATCCGGTCAAAAAAACTGTTAAACAACAGTACGACATTCAGAAGATGAACGCTCACGACGTCCTCTACCAGTCTGACGCGGCATACCGTGCTCTGGTAAAACGTGTCGACGAACTTAAGGAAAAAGAGAAGCGAGAGTATCCGGATGTCTTTGGATCGGTGAAGGATTTCCGGAACAAGATCGACCAGTTCCGCAAGAAACTGCACGCGGAAGACGCCGACTACAAAGAGACGCTCTTCGCAACATTTCGTGCGGCAAGGGCAATTGAAAGCTTCCTCATCAGCAAAGACCTCGCGTTCGGCACACTGTCTTCCAGTCGTCGACCGGCTCAACTTGAGCGACTGCGGCTGGAACACCAGAAAGATGCGGAGTACCTGCGATTGGTCATTGTTCAGGAAGTGGCTCAACACGAACTCGAGTTCGCCTACCCGCAACTCTTCGTTTCAAACGAAGAAATCCTCAAACGAAAGAAACAACGACGAGACGCCGCGCAGGGTGATCCAGCGTTTCGAAAGCTGATTGAAGAAACGGCATCGGCATGGCGTGCTCGGCAAGAGTATTTACATACTCATGACCCGCTGCTTGGCGAACTGAAGAAGCAGGTGGATTCGATCAAGAAGTAACGCGTGCAGGCTCGGGTCTGATTTGTTCGACCTTACTCAAGCCGTTTTCTGGCAAACACAGATTCCCGCGCGGCGCACAAAAAAGGCCCTCGGAGCGGGACAGGAAACATCGGCGGGCTGGGTCTTGCAATGGATGGCAGAGCTGGGTCAAAGACTGCCTTCCCGCGCCGATTACCTGAGCGTGGTCAACCGCTAACTCTCGAGGGCCAAGCTGGGTGCCTCGGTATAGAGCACGCAGTGTGCCAAATCGATAACGAATAACCTGCCGAACACCCAAATCCATCAAAATCGGCGCCGCTGCTTGCATTCGAACCCTGTAAAAGAGTTAATTGCCATTTCCTCGACAGATCATGGCGTCAGTGACTCGGCGCCGAAAAGCGCCGAGCAGCAGGAGTATCGACAAGATGGATGG
>CALGTK010000038.1 GCA_937904325.1 uncultured Planctomyces sp. | reverse complement strand
TACGAGGTACAGCCCGAAATACGCAGAGAAGTGTAGAACTTTGTCAGAAACATGCGGCCCGATCAGCATGTCCGGATTAGGGATGTGCGTTCCAACGTAAAGAGCAAGCCAGTAGACAGCGATCGCAGGCGTCGCGACCATTTTCAGAAAGGACGAGATTCGATGACCATCAGTCTTTGCAGGTTGGTCTGCTGGATTGGACATAGCTGCTTCACCTCGACTTTTGCTGATTCTCTATGTGGACATTTTGCAGAACAGGGTTTGGCGACGTACGTTAATCGATTACCGTTGAATCCTTTTCCAACGCGATGTGTCGGTTCGTCATTGTGAAGCATCGTACGCATTTCTTTGTTCTGGTCTATTACGGAATTGTGAATGACTGACCTCTACGCAGGCAGTGCGATCCTTGCCGTGGTCAGTCAGTTCATCCTGTTGGCAACGATCTGGTTGACTCGAAACATCACAAAGCGTGAAGCAACCGCCGTCGGAGTAGTCGTCGCCTTACTGATAATTTGCTACCTCCGCTTCATCTGGAAGTCGTCCGTGCTGGCCGAGTATCTGCCGTACTCGTCGATCGTCGTGTTGAGCAATTGGTTTCCGCCGGCCGCGGCTTTTCTGGCAGGCATCACGTGGACTCATGGCTACGGTTCGAAACTGCGACGGGTTCTCTTCGGGGGAATTCTGTTCGCTACCTCATGCTGGTCGGTCGCCTCACCAATCCTGGGCAAACCACCGGTTTGCAAAAACGTCTGGGATACGGACTGGGTATGCCGACAAACGTCCCGGTACACCTGCACTCCGGCTTCGGCGGCAATGTTGCTCAGCTGGTATAAGATCCCCGCTGAAGAATCCGAAATGGCCGAGTTGTGCCTGACCCGTAAGGGCACAACATGGCAGGGTCTTTTTCGAGGCCTGACTATCAAAACACTCGGCAAGCCATTTCGTGTGCGAGTGGTCGAGTGTGAATGGGACGAGCTATCGGACAAGCTCACTGGCCCTTCAATTTTATCCGTAGGGATCGACCCGTCGAAACCGTTTCCAGAAATCTACACAAAACATTGGGGATGGATGCCGGGCGTCCGGCATTCGGTCATGCTGCGAGACATCTTGCCGGATGGGCGGTTGGCAATTGCTGATCCGGCTGTCGGGGTTGAGTACTGGAACAATGTCGACCTGAAGACATTGTTTCGCGGCCGTTTCATCACACTCGAGCGAACAAACGCCGTCGCCGCTGTAGGAAGTGCCGGCCAGAATTGAATGGCCTGCCTCCGCTTGTTAAGTTTCGCAGGATTTGCGTTGGAATCTCACGACACGACCGAGTTGCACCGAAGCAGTTCGCCGTAAAACCTGAAACTGCGGTCCCTGAACGTTCAGTGGCGGCCGGCGTAAATCCTCGATTCTTCACACACGAGGTTTTACAGGATGAATTCAACCCCCGCCCCCGCGGAAACATCGACCGGCTGGACACGTAAGCACCTGCTTGGGTTGCGGGACCTGTCCGGGGCCGAGATCACAATGATTCTCGATCAGGCTGCCGAATTCAAACGGCTGGCGCTCGCCGGGGAGATCAAGCTGAACGCACTCAAAGGAACGACTGTTGCGAACCTGTTCTTCGAACCGTCGACACGAACGAAGACCAGTTTCAGTCTCGCCGCCAAACGACTGAGTGCAGACACCGTCGATTTCACCGCATCCGCAAGTAGCCTTAGCAAAGGCGAAACATTCGTTGACACGGCTCGAAACATCGAAGCAATGGGCGTCGACCTGGTTGTCGTCCGGCACCGCAGTTCGGGAGCGCCGAAACTTCTCGCTCAGCACCTCGACGCAAGCATCGTCAACGCAGGCGACGGTATGCACGAGCACCCAACTCAAGCACTGCTCGACCTGTTCACGATTCGCGAGCATCGTGGTTCACTCGAAGGTCTGACCGTCACACTCGTCGGCGATATCCTGCACAGCCGGGTCGCCCGATCGAACATCTGGGGTCTTTCAAAACTTGGAGCACGAGTCATCGTCTGCGGACCTTCGACACTGATCCCACCACACATCGAAGCCCTGGGTGAGAACGGCGTTGAAGTTTCAAACAGCCTCGACCAGGTCCTGTCCGAAACCGACTGTATAAACCTGCTGAGAATCCAGTTCGAGCGGCAGCGAAGTTCATACTTCCCATCGCTTCGCGAGTACGCCCACTTCTTCGGAATGAACGGTGAGCGAATCAAAAAAGCAAAAAAAGACGTGCTGATACTGGCACCGGGACCAATCAACCGCGGCGTCGAACTGACACCCAGCGTCGCCGATGGTCCGCACTCAGTGATTCTTGACCAGGTAACAAATGGGCTGCTTGTGCGAATGGCAGTATTGTACCTCCTTCAAAAACGACGTGAACAGGAAGCCAGCGGGGAGGTGAGCCAGTGACGACCACTCTGATTCGCGGCGGACGGATCATCGATCCGAGCCAGGATATTGACCGCATCGGCAACCTGCTGATTCGTGACAACCGAACTGTTGGCATCGACAAAGGGGCGGCCGTCGCTGACAACGTCATCGATGCGACGGGCAAGATTGTCAGCCCCGGCCTCATCGACATTCGCGTCTCCCTGCGCGAACCGGGCAACGAAGAAGACGAGACAACTGCATCCGGGACCGCCGCCGCCCTGGCCGGAGGTTTCACCAGCATCGCGTGTGCGTCCGACACAAATCCGTCGCTCGACAATCGTGGTGCAGCAGAATTCGTTTTCCTGATGGCAGCCCGCGCTGGCAACTGCAACGTGTTCCCACTCGGGGCCATTACCAAAGGTAACAAAGGAGCTGAGCTCGCTGAAATCGGTCAGCTTGTCGAAGGTGGAGCCGTCGCTCTGGCCGACGGAAAACTGCCGGTCGCCAACGCGGAAATCATGTGGCGAGCACTCGAGTACGCTCGGATGTTCGACTGTGCCGTCTTCAATACGCCGCAGGTTCCAGAACTGGTCGCCAGCGGTGTGATGCATGAAGGCTATTATTCGACATTGCTCGGCCTGCCCGGAATTCCCTCGGCTGCTGAAAACATCATGGTCAGTCGAGACCTCGCACTGGCCGCACGAACAAATGGCAAGCTGCACCTGAACTGCGTTTCGACGTCGGTCAGTGTCGAACTGATTCGCCGGGCTCAAGAACATGGCGTTCAGGTTTCGTGCGACGTCACACCGCACCATCTCACTCTGACCGATGCTGAACTGGAGTCGTTCGACTCGTGCTACAAGGTTAACCCGCCGCTGCGTCCGCAATCACATATCAATGCGCTAATTGCCGGACTCAAGGACGGAACCATCGAAATCATTAGTTCTGATCATCAGCCCTGGGCCGCTGAAAAGAAGGATCGAGAAATCGATCTCGTCCCATTTGGAATCGTCGGTCTGGAAACGCTGTTGCCAATCTGCATCCAATCGCTGATCGAACCTGGACATCTCACGTGGCCGCAGTTGCTTTCGAAGCTGACGACCGGCCCTGCAAAACTACTCGGCATCGAAAAAGGAACGCTCGCCGATGGAGCGGATGCTGACATCACAATTATCGACCCGGACGTTGCATGGACAATCGATCCGGCGCAGTTCAAATCACGCAGTCGCAACACGCCATTCGCAGGTCGCCAGGTGAAAGGCCGAGCGGACGCAGTGCTGGTCAATGGTGAAGTCCGCCACCAGGCAACCGGCTGATTTTTGTGACCAGTTTCGTGAGACATCAGCTCACTCTGTACGAGGAGCTTTAAAAGTCATATCGCAGGCATCGGTCATGGTTGAAAACAAATTCGAAGACAGACTGGGACTTGTGTCAAACTGCTGGAAGGTGCAGTTGGATACGGGAGCCAGTTTGACCGAACTGGTCGATCAGGCTGTGAATGAAGGCTTTCGATTCGTAGAGCTTCGACAGGGGTGTCTCGGGGATTGTGAGGATTTGGAATCGCGACTGCCGCTTCCGCACAGACTGAAGGAACTCGCGGAACGGTTTTCCGAAATAACATTTGACCTTGCCGTTGAACTACCTGTCTTCTCCGAGACGATCCATACCTCTTTGGAAACCGTAGACACAATGCTGCGAAGCGCGAAAGCACTCTCAGCTCACGGCCATCCGGCACACCTTCGTATCGTCGATCCAGGTTCAAAAAATGTACCCTGCATGAGATCAGCTGGCGAAAATGCTGGCTCGCGTTTCTGCTTGCAGGACGTGGTCGACTCGTTGTCGAATTTGAAGACCAGAATTCCAACCGGAATCGTTTCCGTTGAACATTCCTTCCAGCCGTGGACCGGATTTCGAACGTTATTAGAAGTTGCCAATTCATCCGGCAGCAACGTCCGACTATGTTACGACCCCTGTAACCTCTGGCTGGCTGGTGACGGGGAAGAAGCGAATGAGATCACAGCCAGTCTACCCGTCGATTGGCTGTCGATGGTCCACCTGAAGCAACGAGTTGGCAACTTAGTCTCGCCCCGCCTGGAGCCAGGGGAGGTGAACTTGCCGCGCCAACTGAATTTGTTGAACGATGCGCAGTATACGGGCCCGTTCCTGTTCGAGACGACGCCATCTGAAGAGGTCTGGAAATGTCTGCGTGACAGTCGCCTCTACCTTGCATCGATCGTTCACGAGCTTTGTTAGCGTTGCAGATCATCGCGAGCTACAAATCGACACAGTCTCGCAGCAATTGAATTGGGCGGATAATGTCGCTCATGTCCGCAACGGGAACGAGTCCACCAACGACACGTCGACAGAAGATGTCGAGCATGATCTCTTCTTCGCTGCGATCGGCATGAAGAGTTTCGTGAGTTGGCTCGGCTGAATTGAGTTGCCACGAAATCTGAGATGTGGAACTCAGCTCGGCACTACCAGCTTCACAACGCAGTTTGATCACTGGCACCCACCGCTTTGACACATCGGCAGGCAGAATGGTGGGAGTCACAAGAGCTGGTGGCCTGCCACCAGCCAGCAACTCCTGCACGAAATCTGTGGTGGTGCCGGATTTGTCGCTGCTTGCCTGCCGAAGCGTCAGCTTTGCAATTCGGTTCCTGTCAGTATTTCCCTCCAGTCTTCCTGAGACATCGTTGCCAACGGCAAGCGGCGGATACTCGATTCTGAATTCGAATAACCTGTCGCCAGCGGTCGTCGCATCACCGGACTCGGCCATCGGCGTAACAGACGCTGATGTCGAAAATGCTCGGAAGAGAGTCCGGCAGAAGTCGACCCAGCCAACGAGCGATTCCAATGTTGAACTGGCAGCGGTGTTCGATGCTCTGTGTTGATCGTCCATCGCGAAGGTCGATTGCCCAGCGAGGTCGATGTCAATTTCGTGCGGCTGCCCGATCTCTGTGGCGAAGAGTTCCTGCAGCCGGATTGCGGCCGGAAAGAAACGCCGCCACATGGCCGGGACGATCAGACTGTCTGAGTCACCTTGCAACGCATCCGGGTGAATCCCGCGGCCTCGTCCAGAGAACGGCCAGGGGGCGAAGAACACGGGCTTACTCTGACGAGCCAGCAGCGGCGCGACGGCCGTGCGTGTCCAGGCCGGATCCATAACGAGGATCGCTTCGACGTTTCCACGTCCGGCCAGAGCACTGATGCCCTGAATCGGGTCTGCTTCGAGATCACGACCGGCAGTTTCAGCTCGAGCAAACACCGGGTCGTACACCGCTTCAACGTGGATCGGCTGCCGCAGTCGCGCAAGAGCGGGGCGAAAGCGTTCCCATTGAGGGCCGACGCCGACTAAACCAACCTGAATCATGAAACAAAACCAGGGGAGTCGCGATGTGAGAGGCGTAAATGCGTGGTGTGGTGCGAATTTCGCTATCGGCAAAACTTCGTAGAATAGCACAACCAACCGTACTTTGCCCAGACTCAGAAATATTGCTGAAAGCTGGCAAAAAGGGGGTTCTGAGGCTCTGGTAAAACAAGTGCCCAATCCCATAACCTCGGAGGATGCGCTCGACTTTCTGGGTGTTTCATGCGTTGAGGTTTGGTCGGCAGATTTATTCACGAATGGCAGGGAGCCGTTGTGTCACTGATAAAGGTTATGGAACCTCGGTTCCGAGGCGATATTCGATTTCGCGGTGCAGCATACGTTCAAAGCGAGCGGGTTGAGATCACTCATGTCACGGACGACCGACTGTACGGCGTCGTTCACGATGGCGACGAGTTCCAGACGCAACTGTCACGCGACGACGCTCAGTTGGTCCCCTTCTGCACCTGTGCAAAACCAGGCCAGCAGGAGATCCATTGCAAGCACGTCTGGGCGACAATTCTGATCGCCGAGGATCAAGGCTACATCAATGGTGGTGTCCGGTCTGGACATTTTCCGCCGTTCGTTGCTATCGACGATGACTTCGATGTCGATCTGGATTCCGACCTCTTTGACGATATCTCCATCGGAGACGCCTTCGCGCCGGCTCAGCAGAAAACGCGAGCACCGCGTCAGATCGAGCGACCACTGAGTGACTGGGAACGTCGACTGAAAACAATTCGCGACGACCTGGATGAAGGCGAACTGGCATCCGCAACGTCGCGTGAGCGCGAGATCCTCTTCCAACTCGACATCGGCGCCAGCCGGGAACACGGTCAGATAATCGTCGACGTTTCACAACGGCAGAGGCGAGCCAGCGGTCAGTGGGGCAAGATGAAGCCTCTTAAACTGAAGCCTGGGAAGCTCGATGATGTTGAGCGTGAAGAGGATCGTGACATCCTCGCACTGATGGGTGGAGGTGTCATTGACCGAACAAACTGGTTCGGCCAGCAGAGTGAATTTCAGACAGCCGTTTATCGATACCGCTTGCCGTCTGAACTCGGTGAAAAAGTCCTGCCGCTGCTTTGCCAGACGGAACGGTTCGTCATCCTCGATCCGACCGGTGACGACACCACGAAGAAAGTCACCTGGGACGACGGTCCTGCCTGGCAGTTATCGATGCAGGTCGTGCAGACGACTGACAAGATCGTGCTGGAAGACGAAACCGTGCATGATGAGGCCGGCGAAGAAGCTGACTCTGGTACGGATACGGATGCCGGTTCAGAAGAAGATTCTTCCGACGAGCCACGTACTTACTGGACACTGGAAGGCCGTCTGTCTCGTGAGGACGAAGAAGGCACAACGTGCGACGTCCGCGACGTCACGCTGATCGTACCGGGCGGCTTCGTTGTCCGGGACCGATCGATTGCTCATCTGGAAGATTTCGGCGCGTACGAGTGGATCCGGTTGTTACGCTCGAAAGACGTCATCCGCGTTCCCGCAGGCGATGAAGCTGACTTCGTTGATCAGTTGCTCGACATGCCTGCTATGCCACAGCTTGAACTGCCAGAACAGTTGAAGTTGGAAGAAGTGACTTCTATTCCGAAGCCAAAGCTCATCGTCACGGCACCGAAAGGGCGCTGGAAGTACGAGAAGCTGCGGGCAGAACTGCACTTTGACTATGACGGAACTGACGTGCGAGGCTCCAGCCGCCGAGCGGTCATCGTTCAGCGGGAACTTGGCCGAGCGTTGGTTCGAAATCGCCACGCCGAACAGGATCTGTGGAGAAAGCTCGATCAATTTGGCTTTCGGCGGTTGCTTGATCGCCGCCGCGGTGCGCACGATGTCGAAATTTCAACGCGTGATCTCGGTCCGGCCGTTCGTCAGTTGATCGATGAAAAATGGCAGGTGCAGGCAGACGGCCGTGACGTTCGGCAGGCTGGCCCGATCCAGTTTCGAGTTAACACTTCAACTGACTGGTTTGAGCTTCAAGCCGACGTCGAATTTGCTGACTTGAATGTTGCATTGCCCGAACTGCTCGCAGCTCTATCGCGCGGTGAAACGACGATCCAGCTTGATGACGGATCGATGGGGATTCTCCCAGAAGAGTGGTTGGCTCAGTACGGACTGTTGACCGGTCTGGGAACTCCGGATGGAGAGAGCCTGCGATTTTCAAACACGCAAGCCGGACTTCTGGACGCACTGCTTTCTGGCCAGGAGTTAGTCGACTACGACCAGAAGTTTCTCGATATTCGCGACCGAATGCGAACGTTTGAAGGAGTGGAAGAAGCGGTCGCGCCGCCGACCTTCAAGGGCGAACTGCGTGGATATCAGAAGGAAGGCCTCGGTTGGTTGCAGTATCTTCAGGCGTTTGGATTTGGCGGCTGTCTCGCCGACGACATGGGCCTCGGTAAGACGGTCCAGCTGCTGGCTCTGCTGCAGAAACGCAAAGATCAGAAGATGGAGCCAAAGTATCCGTCGCTGATCGTCGTTCCGAAATCGCTTCTCTTCAACTGGATGGAAGAAGGCCAGCGTTTTACTCCGGATTTGAAAATGCTCGAGTACATCGGCATTGAGCGTGCTCAACTCCGCGACGACTTCCACAAAATGGATGCCATCCTCACGACGTATGGAACGCTGCGTCGCGACGTTTATCAACTCAAGGACATTCCATTCGACTATATTGTACTCGACGAAGCGCAGACAATAAAAAACTCTGCTTCTCAGGTTGCGAAGGCTTCGCGACTTCTCAACGCCCGTTACCGCGTTGCTCTTAGTGGTACGCCGATCGAAAACCACCTCGGGGATCTGTGGTCCATCTTCGAGTTCCTCAATCCCGGCATGCTTGGTCGGAGTTCGTTGTTCAGAATTTACGCGGCTGACGCTACGGACACAGAATCCCGCGAACTGCTTCGCAAAGGCCTGGACCCATTCATCCTCCGACGCACCAAGCAACAAGTCGCAAATGACCTGCCAGAGAAACTTGAGCAGACAGTGTACTGCGACATGGGTCGCGAGCAGCAGAAACTCTACGATGAGATGCGGGCTCACTACCGCGAGTCACTGATCGGCCTCGTTAAAGATCAGGGACTGGCGAAATCGCAAATGCACGTTCTCGAAGCATTGCTCCGTTTGCGTCAAGCGGCGTGCCATCCAGGTTTGCTGGACGAAAAGCGAATCGACGGACCGTCAGCCAAAATGGACGTCCTGCTGTCGCAGCTTGAAGAACTCATCGACGAAGGCCACAAAGCACTGGTCTTCTCTCAATTCACCAGCCTGCTTTCGATCGTACGAAAGAGATTCGAGGAGAAGGGTATCACCTACGAATACCTCGACGGGCAAACTCGTAACCGCAAAGATCACGTCGATCGATTCCAGAACGATCCTGATTGTCCGGTCTTCCTTATAAGCTTGAAGGCAGGCGGCCTTGGCCTCAACCTGACGGCTGCGGAATACGTTTTCCTGCTCGACCCGTGGTGGAACCCGGCCGTCGAAGCTCAGGCCATCGACCGTGCTCACCGAGTCGGGCAAACGAAACAGGTCTTCGCTTACCGACTCATCTGCCGCGGTACAGTCGAAGAAAAAATCGCCTCGTTGCAGCAGAAGAAGAAGGAACTCGCAGACGCTATTCTTCAGGAAAACAATTCGGTCATGAAGAAAATGACGGTCGAAGACCTCGACATGCTGCTTTCCTGACCGCTTCCGCGATCTGCAAAAACGTGTAAGTACGAATGCGTGTCCGGCTTCTTCATAGTGTTCGAAGTATTCATACACTCTTGAAGAGGCGGGACAATATCACGCAAGATTTTTCATGCGGCGAGCGTTGGATTGCTTCTGACTGACGGCTATGCATTTATGCGGTCAGATTTACAACCTGCGGACGATGCTTCAGTGCCGATGTCGGACGACAACATCGAAACAGCAATCTTTACTGGCAGCTGCTGCTGGTGCATGGAACTATCGTTCGAAAACTGCCCGGAGTACTCACAGTCGAATCCGATTACACCGGATGGTTCAAGCAGAACTCCGCCTATGAGCAGGTTTCGCATACCGAAACAGGCATGTCGAAATCGTTCAGGGCGAGACCAGTTTCCGGATAAGGCCTGGGGATCAGATCGTAATGTCGTGATTCCAGAACTTCTGCAAACAGGCATGACGGAAATCATCGGCGGATCACTCATTTACAGAAAACTACCAAATCCTGAACTCCGCACACGCCTGACGCCTTTGCAGTACAGCGTGACTCAGGAAGAAGGAACGGAGCGGCCCTTCAGTAACGAATTCTGGGATAATTCAAGAGTAGACGTTTGCGTCGACGTCGCCTCTGGCGAGCCGCTGTTCAGTTCGCACGACAAGTTCAAATCAGGAACCGGCTGGCAGTCGTTCACTCGTCCGTTGGACAAGTCGAACATTGTTCAAAAAGTCGATCGTGGATAATTCACGACGCGAACCGAAGTTCGCTCCAAACATAGCGACTCGCATTTGGGGCACGTGTTTGATGACAGACCTGCGCCAACCGGCCTCTGTTATTGCATCAACTCAGCGGCGTTCATGTTTATTCCTGTTCAGAAACTAATCGACGAAGGCTACGGCAGTTTTTCACTCATCTTCGATAAGACCGATAATCGTGTAAACTAACTGACGGAGTTTTCCCGGGCACAGCGAGGGCATGGGCGAAGATTCATCTTAGCCCTCGTGCTTGCGCTTCAGGAACTCGCTCATGCCTGAAGCACGGAGATGCCAGCTTATTCCTTGCCGGGAACTCCAGCACTCCGGTCAGCAGGCGGCAATAACTCCGTCTTGAGGAAGCCATAAGCCTTCTCAAGAGCTTCGCGGTTTTGGGCTGCCTGCATGTGCCCCGCACCTTCTATTTTGTGGAACTCTGTCTTCACGCCAGCGGCCTTGAGGGCTCCGAAACAGGACTGGGTCCAAGACAAAGGAACGAGCTTATCTTCGGTGCCATTAAAGAAGAACATTGGCGGGTCGTCCTTATCAGCAAACGCAGATGACGATGCTGCCAGGAAATTTTCCGGGACGGTATCCAAAGTTCCGCCCATCAGAAATTCGCACCATTTCCCTTTGTCGGGAAACCATCGAAAGTCGGTCGGTGCGCCGCCCGCGACGACAACCTGAAGTCGAGTGTCGACGTTACCGTTCTTCTTCGTCGGCCCTTCTCCCGTCGTGCCGAGAAGCGAGACAAGGTGCCCTCCGGCCGAGTACCCGATAGCGCCGAGCTTGCGTGGATCGACTTTGTACTGGGCAGCGTTGGTTCGAATCCACTTCACAGCGGATCGGCAGTCTTCGATTTGAGCCGGAAATTTGTGCTTCGGAGCGAGGCGGTAGTCAATCGCAAAGCAGACGAATCCGGTCTTCGCTAATGCCTCGGCATAGCCTCTCAACTGCTTGCGGTTTCCCATCCGCCAGGCACCGCCGTGTACGACCAGCACTGCAGGCGATGGCCCACCCTTTTCTGGCAAGTAAGCATCGAGCAACAGTTCTCGATCGGCGACCTTCGAATAGACAATGTCGTTTCGAATTTCAAACTGAAATTCGGCCGACTGTTGCGCCGCAAGCGTGAGCGTCAACGTGACAAGAGTAGAAGGCAGCATGGCCGTTGATCCTTGGTTGTGTTTTCATTCGTGATGTGCAGATAAGAATTATTGTTGGACAGCAGCGTCTGAGCAATTCTGCTGCGCACGCTTTCAGGATTCTTTCATCAAGTTGAACCGTCTTCAACCATCGGCCATGTCGTAGAGATTCGGCAGCCTCCGAGGTTGCTTACATCAATTAAAATGCTGCCACCGTGTTGAATGACGATTCGGCGGACAATAGCCAGACCGAGTCCCACTCCCTGAGTTCCAGTATTGCCTTCCAGTCGTGTGAATGGCTCAAAGACTCGTTCACGGTCATCTTCTGGAATTCCAGAACCGTCATCTTCGACTGAAATCGTAACAAAACCGTCGTCGACTGAGGATGAGACGACAACCTCGTTCTTCGCGTACCGTCCGGCATTACTCAACAGATTGCCGATCGCTCGATGAAACGCTGCTGAGACAACATGCACGTAGACTGCAGAACTGGAATCAGCATCGGCAGGCCGCATTGAAAAGCAGACACCGGTGTAAATCGCAGAGTACTTCTCAACCAACATGTGGCAAGACTCTTTGAGTGACAGCGATTCGCGGGCCACTACCGACTCGGAACATTCAAGGCGAACGTACTGCAGTAATTCTCCCACAAGTTCGTCGAGTTCGCTGGTCGCATCGTCGATCGCTTGCAAACGCTTTGATCGATCGGCGTCATCTTCAGCGGCTTCGATCAAGCCGATGGCAAACCGGATTCTCGATAACGGAGTCCGTAGTTCATGAGAAACCGTCTGTAGGATTTCCCGTTGAGTCCTCAATAGTGTTTCCGTTCGAGTGGCCATCTGATTGAACGCTTCAGCTAAGGGCTTTGCAGAGCGAACTTTTGATTCGTCGACTCGCGTATTCAGCTCTCCCGCTGAAATGGCCCGTGCCGCCCGTTCGACCAGTCCCAGTTGGTGAGCCATCGGTCGCAGCAACATCGCGATCGCGATTGCTGTGACCACCAAAACAATCGCTGTTGATCTGGCAAAAATTCGCTGGCGGGTGTCTCCGTAGTCTGGCAACGGCCCAAAACGCAGGACTGCCGAACGGTCCGGAAGTGGCGCAACGACGTATGGCATGCCGTCATCGAGATAGAAGACAGTGTCTTCTCCAACGGAAATGCGAATCCGCTGCCAAAGGGGGAGTTCGTCTGTTTCTACACGCGCGACGTCGTACCCGAAAGTCTCCTTCAACTTCGCCAGCGTGACACGCTGGTCTTTCTCAGCGTGCACCTTGACTAAGGCCATCGCCAGTCGAAGTCCACCCTGCAATGCTCGTTCGTAGTGAGTGAATTCTGGAAACGGGCCAAGCCGCAGCGCTTCGTTTCCTGATGCCAGCAGAGTCACAAGCTGGTCGTTATCGAAGACCGCTTTTTCCCCTTCCTGTAATCGCTGCAGAACTTCTGCCGATAGCTTATCGACCGAAACAATCCTGATGGCCACGCCGGATTTCTGCGTGAATCCGAAATCCTGTCGCAACTCAGCAAGAACGGCAGATCGTTCCTGAAGTGAAGCTTCGTCGATTTTTTCAGCCAGCAATGTAATACCACCTCGATGAGCGACCTCGACAATACGCGGTATTTCGATGCCGATCTGCCGCTCAGCAATCGCTCCGTGAATGAGCCAGACGCTGAAGAGCACGACCAGAACGCCGACGTAAAACTGAATAAAAAGGCGAGTCATGACTCAACCGACAGCATGTAGCCGACGCCTCGTACCGACTTGATCCGTTGAGGATTTGCTGGATCGTCTCCCAGTTTCTTTCGGAGTCGCGAGATTCGCAGGTCGATGGATCGATCGAGACCGTCATAGTTCATGCCGTGGATCCGCTGATAAATCTCGTTTCGACTAAGGGACTGACCTGCGTTTTCTGCAAGCAGAAGAAGTAGATCGAATTCCGCTGTCGTCAGTTGAAGTGGCGTGCCTTCAAGTTCGACCGAACGGCGAGCTGGCTCAATGCGAAGCGAGCCGGATTCGATCGGGCCGACAGGTGAACTCGAAGTCGGACCTGAACTACGGCGAAGATGAACCTGCAGTCGAGCGAGCAACGCTCGCGGTCGCACGGGCTTTGCCATGTAATCGTCCGCGCCGACTTCCAGGCTGATAACTTCGTCGACCTCACCTCCACGAGCAGTGAGGATCAGGATTGCTCCGTGATAATCGGGCCTCACGCTTCGACAGACGGAGAGTCCATCCAAACCAGGCAGATTAATATCAAGAATCACGGCATCCGGACTTTCATCGCGAATTCTGGCAACAGCGTCGTCACCTCGCCCTTCGACAGCAACGTCGAAGCCATAAAGTGTCAGAAAATCTGAAACCATCGACGCCAGGTCAGCGTCATCTTCGACGAGTAGAATCCGGTGATTGTCATTTTCATTGTGCATCGTCGTACCGCGAAGCCAGTTGCCCGAAAGAAGTTTCTGTCGACGTTCGATAGTTCCAGACGAGTCTCCGATGCAGCGAGTCTGACTGCAAGCTCGATAAGCGGGCGAGAACAAAACAGATACGGAGTGGTACAAACGGTCTTTGTACTTCGTGCCGCTTCTGGCTGATAGAAGTCCAATGCCCAGACTAAGTATTGCCAGTTCGAAAACTGCCGTCCGCAGTTACCATTTGATACCAAAATGCAAGAGTCCAGGCGGACAAGCAACCGTAATATGCCGCAACTTCAGAGACAGCCGCGTGTGGCAGTGTCCATGAGCGGCTTGATAATCGGGAAGGTTTGTGGCCAGGACCACGTCCCACGACGTGTCTGAGTTAACTTTCCGAAAGAGGCACGACACGCCGTGTCTTCCGCCCATACCAGCTTGACGCGACGGAGTCGCGTGCCACAAAAAACGCGAATCTATTTTGAACACGTTCCTTACTCACAGATAATCCTGCAATGCCTGAATCAGAATTGACTGTCACTCCTCATACCTCGGCGTCCCGCCGACACGACCTGGACGCTTTGCGTGCGATCGCGATGCTACTGGGTATTGCGCTGCACGCTGCCCTTTCTTTCTCCGATGTCCCGTGGGTCGTTCAGGATTCGCAAAAAAACGAAGTCTTCGGGCTCATCTTCCTGGCCGTACACGGCTTCCGAATGCCTCTTTTCTTTCTGGTGAGCGGCTTTTTCACGGCAATGCTCTGGCGAAAACGCGGACTCCGCTCTCTGGTCAAACATCGCGCAAAACGGATTCTTCTACCCTGTCTCCTGGGGCTGGTGACAATAGTGCCGGCGATGGGTTGGGTCTCCACTCAAGTCAACCAACCGGCGCAAGCGGCCGACGGTCAGCCGGAAAGCTCACCAGCTTTGATCGCTACTGTAAGAAGGAATGATCTCGACGGAGCTAGCGTCGAACTCGCAGCAGGCGCGGACATTGATGCTCAAGATCCACTCTCTGGCGTGACTCCACTTTCGTGGGCAGCACTGCATGGTCACTCAGAGGTCGCGCGTCTACTAATCGAACACGACGCAGACCTGGATGTCCGCAACCGAGACGGGGCCCGGCCACTTCATGCTGCCGCTTTTCTTGGCCATGCCGCGGTCGTAAAACTGTTGATTGAGAGTGGTGCCGACATCGAGGCAAGGGATGACAAAGGTGCCACACCAGCAGATGCGACTCGAGCCAATTGGAGCATCATCCAGTTCATCACTGGAATACTCCAACTTCCGAAGCCTGACCAGCAAAAGGTGTTGAACGGACAACTGCTATGCCGAAGGTTGCTGAGCGGTGAAACCATTGAAGACGTGAACAGTGAGGAACAATCCACTGCGAACAAGACGGTTGGCGAAAAGGACAGTGATACTTCGGCGCCAATCAACGGGTTTGCCGTCGCCTATGCGGAAGTGATGAACGGAGACTTGTTTCGAGTCACCGAGAACTTTCATCTGATATCAACGCCAGTTTTCCATCACCTGTGGTTCTTGTGGTTTCTGTGCTGGCTTGTACCCATCTTCGCGATTTACGCAATCGTAGCCAGTTCTCTGAATTTCAAAGGGGCGCCGAGTTGGCTGATTCTTTCTCCGACCAGGATCCTCTGGCTACTTCCTCTGACGATGATCCCACAATGTTTCATGGGAAGTGTGATGCCCAGTTTCGGACCAGACACCTCAATCGGACTGATCCCACAACCGCACGTGTTGCTGTACTACGGAATCTTTTTTGGATTCGGCGCATTGTACTTTGATTCCGACGACAACACAGGGCGTCTTGGGCAATGGTGGTTCCTGTTGCTTCCACTTGCAGTTTTCGTCGTACTTCCCATTGGAATCCTCACAACTTTCGTCGATCCTGACCAATCTATCTCTGTGATTACCCAGACCGTTTACGTTTGGGCGATGACTTTTGGGATGATCGGGCTATTCCGAAAGTTCATGTTCACCGAGAACAAGACGATGCGGTACATCTCCGACTCGTCATACTGGCTGTACGTAGCCCACCTGCCGCTGGTCATCTGGGGTCAGGGGCTTGTGCGAGACTGGCCGATATCGCCATTCATTAAGTTTCTGCTGGTATGCGGCATATCCACAGGACTGCTTTTAATTTCTTACCAGACCCTGGTCCGATACACGTGGCTCGGCACGCTGTTGAATGGGCCTCGTACACGCCCTACGCCAGAACAACCTGCGGCCGAGTTGTTATGATTCACGGCGGGACGTCAATATTTTGTCGCCAAATCAAATGCAAATGTCCTGCCAGGCCTGC